>JAILJC010000202.1 GCA_024694965.1 Lachnospiraceae bacterium | reverse complement strand
GCCCTTGAACTCTCGATCTTAAAGCCCTTAAAGCCGCACTGCGTAAGGTGGGCTGCCACTGCGCCCTTAGCCGCATCTATCGCGTATGACTTTGCATTTATGTCGGAAGCCACCGAGCCCGCATGGGACCTCCAGTAATACAGTATCTTTGGCACATGCACGATATGCTTTGCATTATGCGTAAGCCTTAGGATAAGGTCATGGTCCTGCGAACCGTCAAACTCGGAACGGAAAAGCCCCGTATGATCTATAAGATCACGTGAGAATACCGAAAAATGGCAGATGTAATTGTTTGCCCGCAGGTTATCTATCGCAAAATCCGGCTTAAAATGCAGGGTGATCATCTTGTCGATGTTGTCATCCTTAAATGTCGTTTCGTCGCAATAGATATAGTCCGTATCCTCATCCTCATCAAGCACCTTCATGTATTCATAAAGGGCACAGGGATGAAGTATATCATCATGGTCGAACAGTCCGATGAAGTTCCCGCTCGCCATCTCAAGGCACTTATTGGTGTTGCCCGAGATCCCTAAGTTCTCGTCAAGCTTCTTATACCGGATCCTTTCATCCTTGCCGGCATATTCCTTACATATCCGGCCCACCTCGCCATGCGCATCATCCGATCCGTCCGCAAGACATAACTCCCATTTTTTGTAGGTCTGCGCCCTGACCGAGTCGATCATCTGCTTAAGGAAGGATTCCGGAGTATCATAAAGCGGAACAAGGATTGAAAACGTAATGTCCCTCTTAAATACCGTTTCCTCCTGCTTTTTGCGCTCTGCCTCATCCGGCATGCTTAAAGTCCCGTAGCTTTTATATGCGGCGCGTTCGATGCGCTTGCTCTTTATCTTTGCAAGCAGGTTCTTTATGCTGCCGTAGCGCCTTATCCTTTCGATCAGGTTCTTAAGGTGTGAAAACGCAAGCCTGAAGGGGTACATGCACTTCCACAGCTTGCTCTTCCTTACCTTATCAAGCTTATAGTTAAGGTCGGCGTTTTCGGCTTCAACATCGGCAAGCCTGGATGCAAGCTCCTGGTTCCTCTCGCGCTCCTTCTCATAAAGCTCCCTGTAATAATCACACTTCTTCTGATCTGTATCCCCTTGCAGGTTCATAATAGTCCCCCAAAGCCGCATACTTGATACCGGTAATGCCGGACCGCTTGATAAGCGCGACCCTGTATACTCCGTCCCTCTTTACAAGGCTTGCGGGTATCTTGCATACGAAGCCCGTAAGGAACAGGTTCTTCTCATTAACGAAAACCACCGCAACGTCCTCACGGTTCTTCTTAAACGTATCAAATATGAGGCACTCATCCTCACCTTCGATAAGGGCAAGGAACGTATCATACAGCGCATTATCGCGCCTTGTAAGAGTCGCCCAGCCCTCTATCCTGTAATAATCCTCCTCGTCCTTCATGATCCCCTTAAAGGATCCGGTCCTTTCTATGTTGAAATGGAGCCTCTTGCTGCCTGTTTTCTTACCCTTGGCGCGCCTTGCCGGTTCAACCTCGGCATAGTTTAAGAGCTTGTTCTTAAGCGCTTCGTCCTCAACAGGCGAATTCCTGGTTCTCCTTAATGCATGGTCCGCAACAACGTTTACATCAAAGCTTAACGTAT
Organism: Lachnospiraceae bacterium; assembly: GCA_024694965.1. Classification (GTDB taxonomy): domain Bacteria; phylum Bacillota; class Clostridia; order Lachnospirales; family Lachnospiraceae; genus UBA2868. The sequence goes on along the minus strand of JAILJC010000202.1, from coordinate 8,098 downwards.
CCGAAATCAGGTTCTTTGAATAATAAGGATCGCCTTTTTCGAGTATCCAGGGATGCAGGTCATACAATAGCTGCCTCTCGTCGCGAAGCCTTGCATACTTTTTGTCATCCTTATGATCCTGGCCCCTTGAAAGCGATTCATGATGGAACAGGATACACTCGTTGAGCACCACGTTGTAAAGCCCCGCTTCATGCAGCCTTACACACAGTTCTACGTCATTGTAACCAATACCCATTTTATCATTAAAGCCGCCATTTTTAAAGTATTTTTCCCTGCTGAGAGCCAGGCACGCACCCGTAACTGCGAGAACATTTAAGTTAAAAACATTCCTGCCGAAATAGTAGGGTTTATCATCAGGATAAGTGGCAAGCTTATGGGTGGGACCGCAGTCAAGGTCCACGGCGATACCCGTGTGCTGTATGACATTCCCGTCGGGATAGTAAAGCTTGGCACCCACCGCTCCAACATGCGGAAGCGAAGCATAGGCACACAGTCGCTCGAAGGTATTGTCATCGGTAAGCTCGATATCATCGTTTAAGAACAGAAGATACTCGCCTTTTGCCTCCTTTGCGCCCATATCGCACATCTTTGAGAAGTTGAAGTCCATTTTCGAGTACATATATTTTACCGGGATATGGCTCGTGTAATTCCTTAAGTATTCCTCGATCTTTATACCCTCTGCACTCCCGCTGCCGTTGTCTACGATTATTATCTCAAGCTTCTTTTGAGGTGAAGGAGTATAGTACTTTTTGATACTGTCAAGGCAGCGTATGAGCACGGCGGAATTATCCTTTGAGGGGATAATGACCGACAGGCTCATGGTTTCCGATGCAGGTTTAATAACAATGTTATTGATAACATTGTTATTAATAACGCTGTTATCTTTCCTTTCAAATACCTTTTCATAACCTATATCAAATCCGCGCCGCTTAAGGGCTTCATTACGGATCTTGATAAACTTCTGCGACTGATTCTTCCAGATAAGATCCGAATATATCTCTTCCTCATCCGCGGTCTCATCGGGGATGTGTGATCCTACGACCGGTATATGGACGATCTTCTCCGTAAGCTCCGTTGCCCGAAGGAGAAAGTCATACCGAAGTTCCTCCTCGCTGCGGCGTTCAAGGTCGTCCTCTGCACGGACCACGTTATTGTTTATATCCGAAAGCTCACGGTCGCACCATTCGTTCCTGATGATATCTATAACCCGCCCGGCAAGCTCGGTGCTTATGATAAACGACTCGCCAATGTAGTTGAAATTAAGCAGCGTGTCCGGAGACCAGTCGGGCTTAAAGAAAGGCGCATGACGCTTTCCTTCTAACACCCTGTCCTCATCCCAGTACAAAATATCGGCTTCTTCGATCTCGCCCAGCCTGCACGAAAGCTCATATTCCTCGTATGTAATGCCTTCACTGCGGATGAGCAGATGATCACAGGTTTCGTCAACCGAGCCGTCACCGAAGATGACTGCCCTTAAGTCATATATGCTGCCAAGGCGGACATCGGCGCCGTCGGGCTGTCCGTCCCTTCTTATATCCTCATTCTGGCAGAAATATCCGTACGGATCCGTCTGCTTACGCATCTCGTCAGTGTACATTTCCGTCAGCTTGTGTTTATCAAACAAACCCATATTTCAGCCCCCTGACACTATTTGTTGTACTTAAGCCCCTCCGGTATCACCTGTACATCCTTGATCCCAAGCTTGCTGATGACCTTGTCCACCATGACCTTTCCGTTCGCGGTATTTTTCACATCTTCCGAAAACCTGCGGCACAGTGCATCAAACACATCATCATCGACCATCGACACGTCATATGTAAAAGTAACCGTCTTCCTTCCTGTCGGAAGCCTGAGGAGTATCAGCTGTGCATCATCCGTATCAAACAGGATGGTCTGTTCATCGCATACATAGCCGTTAGTAAGGAACTTATCGATATTCTCCTCCCTGCCGGCATCCATCTTAAGCTCAATGGACTTAACGCTCACTATGCTGCGGTAATCCGTGGGATCGACCCTTAGCTCCGTCATCCCGGCCTCCATCGGTATCTCAAGTACGACCCTGCTGCCGTCAATGCGCCCGAAACGGCACAGCTGCCTTGAAGCCGAGAATCCCTCTCCGCTGCCGTAATATATCCTCGGGTTGTTAAGGCTCCTTAAATAGAATGCCTTGCCTGAAGCCTTTAAAACATCAACGGTGACTACCGGCATAAGTTCATGAAGTACCGTGGGAGATGCGGCGCCGCCAATTATATAAAGCTGGAAGTGCCTCTCTATCCGCTCAAACCGGGCCTTCATGGGAGCAGTGATGCCAAACTCCTCATACAGGTCAAGTCCGCGTCTTTTCACGTATTTAAGGAACCCCGAGCCCTTATGGCTTTCGGTGTAGTAAAACAGTGCACGGTATATAATGAACCGCACGGGTACGGGAAAATCAAACGTCCACTCGTAATCAAGGACATTCCATACCCCGTCCTCCTTCTTGTCGCGGTAAAATACGATATTCGTAAAAATCATGTCAATGTTTGAAAGCTTCGCGCTTACATCCTCATCGGGGATACGTTCGCCGAATATCTTTACGAATTCATCGGTGTTCTCAAACCTTAACTTTGATACAGAAAGGAGCATCGACTCATACTGCTTGATGAGAAGGAGCATACGCTCATACTCATGCTTTGCCTCAAGCCTGTCCAAGTAATCCTCCATAGTCATGCCGTCTATATATTCAAGCCCTACGCAGCCGTTTGATTCTTCCTCGCCGCCGTCAACGGGAAGTCCTGTTCCGCCTGATATACGCTTGCAGGCATTGGGCGCAAACCCCGTGCCCCCGTAAAGCTTTAACAGCTTAAGATAATTGACATATATATCATCCACATGGTCGCCGGCCTTCGGTGACAGTGCGAGCTTTCGTACCTCACGCGACCTGCCCGAAAGATCCGAATAAATGACCGTTGCGACCCTGTATTTATCAGACCTTGCTCCCGAGTACTTAGCAAACACGGGGACCACCTCGTCATCAGGGAGCTCCTCCCTCGTTGCCACTACAAGGAACGAATTTGAAAACTCGGCAAACATGCCTTCCCCGATGAGCGTATCAAATACCTTTGCCTCGTCAAAGGTAACAAGCCTGTCCGCATCGAAATTCCTTATATTGTCGTTAAGCTCTCCCGCAGAGGGAAGCTTAAGGTCCGAATAGATCGTGATCGGAAGCTTATAGTCGGGATACGGGTAATAAAAACAGGTTTTATATCCCGTGTCGTTAAACAGCTTCTTAAGTGCGCGCTTTGAGAATGTCTTTACGCCTTCCGAGCTCGGATAGCCCTCGATACCCTCGTAAAACCTCGCGGTATGATCCTCCTTGCAGCCCGCGAAATACTTAAGCCCGAGCTGATTCTCAATTGCAACGATAAGCCTTCCGTCCTTCTTAAGGTGCCTCATAACCCTTCTTAGCATTTCCCTGTAAGGATCGGGGGAGCTTATATAACTGCCGGCATATTCAAGCACGCCGATGAGCGTGATGTAATCGTATTCCTCCTCGATATCGGGCTCGATGTCTTCAAAATTGCCCACAAGGATCTCGATGGTGCCCATATCCTTATGGCGGGTCGCATTTATCAGACTGCGCTTCCTGCTGAGTTCAATGCACTTAACCTGTTCCGCAAGCGATGCCAGGCATCCGGTGATCGCGCCGCAGCCGGCTCCTATCTCCAGTACCTTATCCGTCTTTTTTATGGGAAGCCAGCTGCATATGTTTTCCCTCTCCGCAGACAGATGATACATCACGGACCAGGAACGCAGCCCCTCGATAAGATGCGGATATGAGTCCCTGTCGTTCTCGGTGACGAGCTTAAGGAGCATGTCCTCGCTCTCACCCTCCGAATACAGGTCCTCTCCCTTATAGTATTTGTAATTGAGCACCACGTTGCCGATGGCTTCCTTTTTATTTCCGTTCATCTTCCGCCTTCTCGATCTTAATGTCCACTATGCTGTCCATATCGTAAAATCCCGTTGTATTTTTTGAGGATATGACCGTTAAGTTGAAAACGTCATAAAGCCTGTGATAAACGGTAAATTCACCCTCCCTGTAGCCCACGCAGCCAAGCGATATAAGATACTCGCCTCCCTGCAGGCTCATGTTCTGGGTAAACGTCGCCGTCAGCACATCCCCGGGCCCCGGAGTCCCCGTCGTTATCTTTTCAAACATCGTGTTCGTGCCGGTTATCTCGGTTCCCTGCATGTTCTTAAACGAAACCGCTATTATCGGATCCTGAATGGACTCAAAGAAACGGACCTTCACCTTAACGGTGAACTCCTCGCCCTTTATTATCGTATTCGTTATCTCGCCCGAATCATCGTATGCGCAGAAATCCTCAAACTCTGCCAGTCCGCTGCCGTACTCGTCCTTATTGGGGTTAAGCTGCATGTGGTCCTTCCACTTATTACCACCCGAAATCCCGCTGCTCTTTGCCGTGTCGGCCTTAAGGTCAAGCTGGCCCACGAGGACCTTCTTGTACATGTCGATTATTTCCTTTGGTGCCCCTTCGCCTATCTTCTTACCCTTTTCAAGCAATACGACCCTGTCGCAGTACTTGCTGACCGAAGATAAGTCATGGCTTACAAAAAGGATCGTCTTTCCCTGCTTTTTGAATTCCTCAAACTTGCGGTAGCACTTGTTCTGGAAGAATACATCGCCCACGGAAAGCGCCTCATCGACTATAAGTATCTCGGGATCTATGTTTATCGCGACCGCAAACGCCAGGCGCACGAACATACCGCTCGAATATGTTTTGACCTTCTGGTTGACAAAGTCGCCTATATCCGCAAATTCAAGGATGTCCGGAAGCTTTTCGTCGATCTCCTCCTCGGAAAAGCCTATCATTGTACCGTTTAGGTAAATATTCTCGATGCCGGTAAACTCCATGTTAAAGCCCGCGCCGAGTTCAAGCAGCGCCGATATGCGCCCGTTTATCTTAACCTCACCCGCCGTGGGATTAAGTACGCCGGTTATTATCTTAAGGATAGTCGACTTACCCGAACCGTTGGTACCGATGATGCCTACGGTCTCACCCGTCTTAACCTCAAGGCTCACATCGTCAAGGGCAAAGTGTTCCCTGAAATTAATGTTCTTCGAAAGATGCAGGGCCTCCTTTAAACGGTCCCTGTTGCGGTCGTAGAGCTTGTATGTTTTTGTAAGGTGATCGACTTTGATCGCAAAATTCTCACTCATATGATTACCTAAAGGACGTCCGCAAAATGAACTTTCAAACGCTTAAACACCAAAGCGCCGAGGGCGAACGTACACGCCGTCAGTATCCAGAAATAAGCCGTCGAATAGAAGGTCTCCCAGAAGCCAAGCTTGTCAAATATGGCGCCCCTGTAGCCCTCGACGATATAAGTCATCGGATTGAGCTTTATGATGAACCTTATTACCGGCTTATTATCAAGAAGATGCAGGTTCCAGAGTATGGGCGTTGCCCATATGCCCACCTGTAAAAGGATCGATATGATCTGCCCTAAGTCCCTAAAAAATACTATGAGCGAACAGGTCACGTAGCTTAAACCCAGTACGAACACAAAAAGGCAGAACGAATAATAAATAAGCTGCAGTGTATAAAGATCGGGGAAATACCCGTAGAATGCAAGCAGTATAAGCGTAAAGCATACGAAGAAAATGTGAACGAACAGTGCCGACACCACCTTGATTATCGGAAGGATACTGATCTTGAACACGACCTTCTTAACAAGATAATTATACTCAAGAAGGGCGTTCGTGCCTCCGGATATGGCCTCGGAAAAATAGAACCAGGGAACGATGCCCACGATAAGCCAGAGGATGTACGGAAGATCCATATCACCCCTTATGTTGGTGGCCCTGTTAGGCATAACTACGCCGAATACGAACCAGTAAAGAAGAACCGTGATGACGGGCGGTACAAAAGCCCAGAAAATGCCGAAATAAGATGCCGCATACTTGGTCTTAAAGTCATTCTTCGCAAGCTTCCAGATAAGCCTGCGGTTCTGATAAAGCTCGACGGGAAGTATGACTATCTTGTCAAACATCTTAAGGAAAACAACATAAAATCCCTCCAGAATAACACAGGAAACGACCTTCTTGATTATCTCCTGTGTTTTGTCCGCCAAGGGATTATGATGCAGTATTATATACAGATTAAGTGCCAGCACTGCCGCAGACACGACAGCGATCAGCTTCTTTTTCCGTGACATTAGGACTCCTGATTCTTTATTTTTGAAAACGGCGGCCACTTTGTATCCTTATCGGATACGGTAATCTCCATGCCGCTTTCAATAGGCCATTCTATGCCCAGTTCGGGATCGTTCCATATGATCCCGCCTTCATCACCCGGATGATAAAAATCGGTGCATTTATACGTAAATTCGGCGTAATCGGACAGCACAAGGAAACCGTGGGCAAAACCCTTCGGTATAAAGAACATCTTCTTGTTTTCTTCGGACAGGAGCACCCCGTACCACTGCCCGTAGGACTTTGAACCTTTACGCATATCGACAACGACATCGAAAACCTCGCCGCGGATGACTCTTACAAGCTTGTCCTGCGGATGTTCCTTCTGAAAATGAAGGCCCCTTAGCACGCCCTTCTTGGATGCAGACTGATTGTCCTGAACAAATTCAAGGTCAATGCCCACCTCCTTAAAGTCGTTGTAATTGTAGGTCTCCATGAAGTATCCGCGCTTGTCCCCGAAAACCGTGGGGGTTATGACCTTAAGACCTTCGATGTTGCATGTTTCTACTGTGATCTTGCCCATTTGTGTTTACCTCTTTTTATTTCGGTTATCCAAAAATCGCTTCATCACTTCGTGATTCCCGCGATTTTTACAGTCATTCGCAATCCGCTGATTTATTACATAAATCGCTACTTGCTCATGTGTGTTTAGTTTGCAAATCAAGCCATCCTTCCATGCAAGCATGAAGTATGTCTTGATTGCAAACATTAGTATCCCAAGTAGCTTTGGTTCATATCTACGTTACCCGGTATACCGTCCACATGACCCTTGGATGTATACTGCCAGATGTCGTAGCGGCCTGAATATGTCGGGCCTCCCGCGTTATACTGCGCGAGCCAGATCTTGCATCCCGACAGTGCGGAGGCATTTATCTTCTCCGTGAACCATGTCTTATTAGCATATACACCCGGTGTGTAGCCGGCCGACTTAATGGTCGAGCAGAACGCCTTTATTATCGCGGTCCTCTCGGATGCCGACAGCGAATTGTATCCCGGCCTTGAGCTGTTCTCGCAGTCAATGAATACCGGATAATTGATGCCGTATCCCGAGCACAGTGCCGCGCACATACTTGCTTCTTCAACCGCTTCGGTCTCATTAAGCGCGGTAGTGAAGAAGTATACGCCGACCTTAAGGCCTGCTGCCTTTGCACCCTTGATGTGCGAGGTGAAGTAAGGATCCTGGATAAGCGCTCCCGTGCTCGCACCGCGGTAACCGCAGCGGATGATAACGAAGTTTACACCCGATGCCTTAACGGACGACCAGTTGATGTTCGGCTGGTACTTCGATACGTCGATACCGAGCGTTCCCGTACCGTTTGAAAGCACGCCGTCCGAACCGAAGTTATACTTGATACCCTGGATGACCTGCTCACCCGTCACATAGGTGTGGTCGCTCCTGTAGTAATACGTCTTTCCGTCTATGTTCTGCCATCCCGTATACAGATAACCTTCCTGCTTACGGTAGTATTTTGAAAAGCTTCCGCTCTTGTAATCCCCGTAGGTTGCCAGCCTGTAACCGTCGATCTCCTTAACGTACAGGGGATTCTTATTGGAATCATACAGCTGGGCGCTGTCGCTTATGTTCGCATCCGACATCCTGACGGTGATCTCCATGGAAGTGCTCTTCATTGAGTCCCCGTCCTTGCAGGTCGCGGTAAGCGTGAACTTTCCGGCCGAGGTTCCCTTGAGCGAACAGCTGTTGTCGCCGTTATCCTTAAGGTTTACGATACTGCTGTCGCTGACGCTCCACGAAACCGTTTCCTTACAGGTCGCCTTGACCGTAATGCTTGAGCCGACATCGACCGTATTGGGGCCGGATATCGTAATGTCAACGGGATC
>JAILJC010000197.1 GCA_024694965.1 Lachnospiraceae bacterium | reverse complement strand
TAAAAAGTAAATTAAAAGCCGCAGGAATGACCTGCGGCTTATTAATGTTATCTGCCTTAATTATACGAGCTCGAGGATTACTTCCATTGCTGCATCACCCTTACGCTCACCGACCTTGATGATCCTTGTGTAACCACCCTTGCGGTTCTCGTACTTGGGAGCGATCTCGTCAAACAGCTTTGCAACAAGATCAACCTTCTTTGTATTCCTCTTCTTGCCTGCGTTCTCGGCGGGAACTTCTGTTATAGGATATAAAACCTTTAACATCTGGCGCCTTGCATGGAGCCTTGAAGGCTTATCCTTCTTGATCTCCTTGTCAACGGTCTCGAACTTGGTGACCTTCTTGCCGTCAACCACTTCCTTAACCCTCTTGCCATCCTTGTCCTTAAGCGGAACCTTGGCCTGAACGGTAACTGTCTCGTAGTTGTCCCTTTCCTTAACGGCGAGAGCGATGATACCCTCAACGATCTTCTGAACTTCCTTAGCCTTAGCCTCGGTAGTCCTTATCTTTCCGTGGTAGATAAGGTTTGTTACCTGGTTCCTTAAGAGAGCCTTCCTCTGGCTCGATGTTCTTGAAAGCTTTCTGTATTTAGCCATTTCCTGTTTCCTCCTGTGCTTTTGCACAATCGCGTCAGACACGCCTTTTGGTCTTACTGTCTAACTGTTTATGGTTGCTACCTCGCCGCACCTTTTGGATTTACCGGCTCGGCAAACGTCATAAGGATTAGATCCCTTATGACTTATTTTATGACTCATCGCCTACGTTAAGCTGTAAGCCGAGTTCTTTAAGTTTTGCAAGGACTTCCTCAAGGGACTTACGTCCTAAATTCCTTACCTTCATCATGTCTTCGCTTGTCTTGTTCGTAAGCTCTCCGACTGTATTGATGCCTGCCCTCTTTAAGCAGTTGTAAGAACGAACCGAAAGCTCAAGCTCGTCGATGTTCATGTCAAGAACCTTATCCTTGTCATCGGTCTCCTTGTCAGCCATTACATCAGCTGTAACGGCAACCTCGGAAAGGTCGATGAACAGTGAAAGGTGCTCGGAAAGTACCTTGGCTGCAAGGCTTACTGCCTCGTCGGGACCAAGCGTTCCGTTTGTATAAACATCCAGAGTCAGCTTGTCAAAGTCCGTGATCTGGCCGACACGTGTATTCTCAACAGTTAAGTTTACACGCTCGACGGGAGTATATATAGAATCAACCGCGATAACGCCTATCGGAAGATCCTCACCCTTATTCTTGTCTGCGCCCTGATATCCGCGGCCCTTGGTGATGGTAAGCTCGATATACAGCTTGCAGTCAGAGCCGCCGTTCAAGGTTGCGATGGGAAGCTCGGGATTCATGATCTCGATATCCTGATCAACCTGAATATCGGCTGCAGTAACAACGCCCTCGCCTTCAAAATCAATGATCGCCGTCTTGGCTTCATTGCCTGAGCTGTTATTCTTTATAGCCAGGCTCTTGATGTTCATGATGATCTCGGCAACATCCTCCTTAACGCCGGGGATGGACGAAAACTCATGAAGAACGCCGTCGATCTTTATCTGGCTTACAGCCGCTCCGGGAAGCGACGAAAGCATGATCCTTCTTAATGAATTACCGAGGGTAGTACCATATCCTCTCTCAAGAGGCTCAACAACAAACCTGCCGTACTTCTTATCTTCTGAAATCTCAGCGATCTCAATATTAGGTCTTTCAAAGTCAAACACTGCAAAGTACCTCCCTTTTCTGGATATAAGTTGATAGCCTACTTGGAATAAAGCTCGACGATAAGCATCTCGTCCACGGGAACATCGATCTCTTCACGTGTGGGCAGTGCCTTAACCTCGCCTTTAAGGTTCTCCTGATCAACCTCGAGCCATGCGGGAACACTTCTTCCGCCGGTAACCTCAAGGATGTCCTTATATCTCTGTGATCCTTTGCATTTCTCTTTGATCTCGATCACATCGCCGGCCTTTATAAGGTATGAAGGGATGTTGATGCACTTCCCGTTTACCAGTACCTGCTTATGATCAACTATCTGCCTTGCTTCCCTCCTGGTCCTTGCAAATGTGAGCCTGAAGATAACATTATCAAGCCTTCTCTCAAGGAGTACCATAAGGTTTTCACCGGTCATACCCTTCATGCGGTCTGCCTTCTCATAGTAGTTTCTAAAAGGCTTCTCGAGTACGCCGTAGATAAACTTAGCCTTCTGCTTCTCGCGCAGCTGAAGAGCATACTCGCTCATCTTCTTATTAGACCTTGTCAAGGTCCTTTTTGACTTCTTGTCTATACCCAGATACATCGGCTCAAGACCAAGCGATCTGCATCTTTTAAGTACAGGAACTCTATTGACTGCCATCTATCATTTCCTCCTAGAATTTGGCCTAAGGGGAACCGCTTGCGGTGGATCCCTTACGCCGGAATATAATTACCGTTACGTTTGTTATTACACTCTTCTGCGCTTGGGCGGACGACATCCGTTATGAGGAACGGGTGTAACATCACTGATGCTAAGTACATCGAGGCCGTTAGCCGCAAGTGCCCTGATGGCAGCCTCACGTCCCGAACCCGGACCCTTAACCATAACATCAACACTCTTTAAGCCGTGTACGAGAGCAGCCTTCGTAGCTGTCTCTGCAGCCATCTGTGCTGCATACGGAGTAGATTTCCTTGAACCTCTAAAACCCAGACCACCTGCACTTGCCCATGATAAAGCGTTACCCTCTGCATCCGTGATCGTTACGATCGTATTGTTAAAGGATGACTGGATATGTGCCTGTCCTCGTTCAACGTTTTTCTTGACACGTTTTTTTGTTACTTTCTTTGCAACTTTCTTTGCCATTTAAACTAACCTACTTTCTTCTTAATAAATGATTATAAGTACCTATGCCGCATTATTTCTTCTTGCCGGCAACTGTTCTCTTCGGACCCTTACGCGTTCTCGCGTTTGTCTTGGTCTTCTGACCGCGGACGGGAAGTCCCTTCCTGTGACGGATACCCCTGTAGCATCCGATTTCCTGAAGACGCTTGATGTTCATAGCAACTTCACGTCTTAAATCACCCTCTACCTGATAGTCGGCTTCGATGATCTCACTGATCCTCTTAACCTCTTCATCGGTAAGGTCACGGCAGCGAGTATCGGGATCAACTTTTGCCGCTGCAAGGATTTTGGTGGCTGAAGGCCTGCCTATACCGTAAACGTAGGTAAGACCTATCTCCACGCGCTTGTCTCTTGGTAAATCAACACCTGAAATACGAGCCATTTTCAATTCCTCCAAAAAAATTAATAGTTACTTTACCACTGATTGATTGGACCGCTTTTGCGATCGATCATAACATGATATGTAGATACTCATACCTGCTACGACCTTGCCCGGCCGTGATAATGCCGGTATCAATTGTAGATATCCCGTATTACAGGCTATCTATCTCTGCTCCCGATCTTATATCGGAAACATTTTCCTTATCCGGCATGACGGTGTCGGATAAGCACTTGTTTCAGCCGCTTTGCATCAATTAACCTTGACGCTGTTTGTGTTTAGGGTTGTCACAGATCACACGGATCTTACCCTTTCTCTTGATGATCTTGCATTTTTCGCAGATCGGTTTTACTGATGATCTTACTTTCACTGTGAGCCTCCTTTCACAGCCCCCGACCTTCAGGTCGCGGGGAGCCCGTCGGCTTTGAGACATCAAAAAAATCCGACAGGATTTTTACCTCTTATTCCCGGTCTTT
>JAILJC010000173.1 GCA_024694965.1 Lachnospiraceae bacterium | reverse complement strand
GAAGAGATCAACGAAGGTATGCCGGATAAGGAATTTGCGGAGCATAACCGTTTCCTTTGCTGGTCTTCGAGCAGAAGGACGATGAAGGTGATACGTTCCCTCGGTAAAGACGGCGATATTCAGTCGGGAGATGTTACACTTTATGCTATCTATACGGCAAAGTACCCGACACCGAGGGTGGAAGAAACTGAAGATGTTAAGCTTAATACATTCAAGGCAAAACAGGAATATATTCCCAATCTGCTTGATTCTGACGATTATGCCGTGATCAACATAGAGGGAAAGTGTGCCGGTGCGGATCAGGCCACGGCACAGCTCGTACTTCCGGATGCGGTTAAGGATTATTATGAACTGTGTGAAGTGGATCAAAGGAAGGAGAAGCTTGGCAACGGATATGCTGCGGTAGGAATAAGGCTGACGGATAAAGTGGATGCGGATACCGCGAGACTGATCTCCAAAAAAACGGATTTAAGGAAGTTTTCCATAAAAATCCAAAGTACCGCACATGAGACCGATGAAGAAGGAAATCCGGTATTTGAGACCATACCCGTATTATTAAAGGCGGATTTCAAACTCCCGTCATATAAGCTGACTTCAAAGACCGCGACCATATATAATAACTTTCTTCCCAAAGGAAGTGAAGGCGATGCGGTTCAGGCAGTGTTTACGTTAAGAGAGAGGAACGGCGCACTTGATACCGAGGTTTACGGCGGCAGCTGGGTTGCCGATTATGTCGTTAAAGACGGTAATGCATATAAGCCGGTTGATGAAAAAGACGTCAGCGTAAAGATCGCAGGAGGGACGAATGTAATTACCGTCAGCGCGGCTAAGGCCATGAAAGGATTTATAAGGCTTCGGAACACCTCGTGGATACAGGGCGCCTATGTATATGCGGCTTTTGACATAAAAGAATCAAAAAGCGCACCTAAGGCCACTTTCGATATTAAAAATGTGCAGCTTGGAAATGATAAAAATGACAGCATCACAGTCAAAGTATTATATTCCGGAGGAATGATACCGGATGCTTCAAAGACAACAGTTGACAAGTCCCAGCTTCCCGCAGGTATCGATGCGGTGTATGACGGATCCGATGGTACGATAACCGTTACCGGAGCAAAGGATGTCAAGGCAGGAACCTATAAGATCGGAGTATCCTGTGAAGGCTGTAAAAAACCGGCAATGCTTTCGGTGAAGGTTAAGTCTGTCGATACGGAAAAATGCGTGAAGTTCACTGTTAAGGGAAAGCTTGACGCGATCATGGGAGGAAGCGTTTATCTTAAGCCCCGCATTAAGGGCATTTCAGGCGGCATCAGCTCGGTAAAGATAAATCCCGGGAATGTCAGCTCACAGGCCGGCATGGATGTAAACTGGGACGGATCATTCATAGAGCTGTACAGTAATGAGGATTTTGTTCCGGGTACGGAAAAGAGGACTTATGATTTGCTGCTTACGCTCACTACAGGCAGGGAGGTTCCGGCAAAAGTGACTCTGACTCCCGCTGTAGGCAAAGTCAGGTTAAACGTGTATGATGTCAGGATAAAGTATCCCGAAGACAAGGCTGAAGGACCGGACGGTGCCGCGGATCCTGAAATTGACGAGCCTGTTATCGTTCAGGCCCCTGTTATCGCTGCTTATACATATAAGTATTTCACTTCGCCGACCACGCGCGTCAGCAAAAAATATACGGTCGACCTTACAACGACAGCAGGCAGGTCAATCCTTTTACTGGATGAAAATTCGGTGGATGTCGGGAAAACGGGCATGTGTACGGCAAAATATAATAACGGCGTGATCACCATAACCGCCGCTAAGGATAAACCGGTTAAGGAAACCGTGATAAAATCAAAGATAAGCGGTAAATGGGCTGCGATAAACAAGAAGTCCGATGCTTCATTCAATATAAGGATAGTTCCGTAAGATATATATTACTGAAAACCTCCGGCGATGCCGGAGGTTTTTTCATGGTGGTGCCACCACCGCATGCCACCACACTTCAAGGCAGCAGATAATTAACCACGAAATAAATAAGATAGATATGCAGGGGATAAAATAAATAGAAGAAGTACTTAGCCTTAAGTCCCCGTTTTCCGTTATAGAAGAATACAGGTATGAACGCGGGAATTGCCCATTTTTCCCAGGCAAAGCATATAGCGCCGCCCAGGCATATGAGCACCCGGTCGTAGCTTAAAAGATATAGGGCCGTTACCGCGATCACGCCCTTATATGAGTAGTCGGTTTTTAAAAGATAGGCGGCCACACCGCCCGCAAGAGTGATACACATAACAGAGGCAGTCCGGGTCATATCCGACAGCCATTCGATCATGGACACCTTGTGTATGCCCATGATCACCGCAAGCGAAATTGAAAGGGTTAGGAACACGTTCTGATGCGTTAAGTCAAGGTTACTGTCGGCGACCATCAGGTTAAAAGCATGTTCCGAAAGGACAGCCATTACAAGGAGCCTTGCAAGATATTTAAGCCTGTTGCCTGTGTGCTTAAATCCCTCGACCAGCAGGAAACAGTAGATGGGGAATGCGGCCCTTCCGATGTTCCTTCCGAGCCTGTAAAGCTTTTGGTAATGCTGTATCAGGTCATAATCAAGGGTGGCCACATAGCTTAAGTAATGCTTCCACACGATAAGAGTCATATGGTCGATGAACATGCTTATGCATGCGATTATCTTAAGAGTGCTCCCTGATAAGAACTTTGTATTAAGAAGTTTCGTTTTTGCTGACATACGTATAGGATACCATCAGGAGTGCTTCTTGTAAAATGTAATAAAGTCGGGTATACTTGTGCCATGTCAAAAAGAAGGATCGCCCTTGTAAAGCTGTCCGTTGCGGCATCTTTTGTGATGTTTATGCTTAGCGGCTGTACCGGGGC
>JAILJC010000130.1 GCA_024694965.1 Lachnospiraceae bacterium | reverse complement strand
AATGTGCTTATGAACGAGATAGGCAGTCAGGAATTTTTGCGCTTCCAGGGCTTTGTAAATGTATGGGAAAACGGCAAGGATTTTATACTGCTTTTACTCATATGTTTATCATGTGTTTTAAACACGATCCTTGATAAGATTTTCATACCTTTAAAGAAACTTAAAAAAGAAGAGAAAGCATGTGTGAGAATGCTTGCGATGTTTTATGCGATCATCATCCTTATGTACTTAAACAACATTGGCGACGAGGATGCATACAACCCGGTAATGATGTATTATCTCGGTCTTATGATCGGCCGCTTCGTTTATTTCGACGCATCGTTTGCCGACTTTATTTCCGCACTTAAGAACATGCTGAAAAACATCTACCTGCTCATCTTCGCACTTCTTATAACAGGCATCCTTTGTTACATCGGTTTTACCAGGGAGTATCTTCTTGAACGCAATTATATAATCGTCGGTGTATTCTACACCCACCTGTTCATGCTCACTGCTGTGTTCGTTCTCCACAACAGTCACATCCTTCATCTGCTCATACGCAAGCCGAAGGATTATGATGTACTCATCGGAAATGTCGATGAAGATGATTACGACGAAGAAGAGGCATATGAAGAAGAGTATGAGGAAGAATCATACGACGAATATGATGCGGGTGATACGTATGATGAATATGATGAGGAGTATGACGACTACGGGGAATATGACAATGATGAGTATGAGTGAGTCACGGGGACAGGTTCCTTCGGCCACGGGGCTGAAATCACATCCTCGCCATAACTACCATAAGTACCCCGTCCCCAACCGAAACGGTTACCGTATCATCCACAAATTCGTTGCTCACGCCGAGAGTTGAGTCACCGTTTATCACAGCATTTTCAAGCTCATATTTAGCACCTTTTATGTAAACCCCACTGCACTTATCCGTAAGTGAGATAACAGAAAGCGAAAACCCGTCCGCTCTCTCAACGGAAACACTCCTTTTCGAAACATTCCCGGCGCTCACGCTCCCTGCGGCCGCATTTCCTTCCGATCCACTTCTTCCCGAAAAAACAACAGCCCGGGTATCCGCACCCTCCAAACGCACAACTGCGCCCCGTAAAGCCGCGTAACGAGCGGCAGCGATATTGCCAAGCTCATGATCGTATCTGCCTCCGAAAGCGCACATTATCCTTAAGTCGTTAAACCCCTGTGAGATAAGGTATTTAACCGCAAGTGCTGTGTCGGTGTCATCCTTATCCGAGGGATAAAGCAGGCACTTAATATCGTTATCTTCCATGAACCTTTTTCCCTTATCGGAAACAGAATCAAGATCCCCGATCACCAGGTCGGGAACGATCCCCATTTTCATCGCATGGTCGAGCCCGCAGTCGCAGGCTGTTATGAAGGCGCCGGAAGGGATATCATACGGCATTTTTGCAAAATCCCCACCGGATATTATAAAGCAAGTTTTTGTACCGTTTTCCATAGTGATTCTCCGCAGAAAAACTTAATTTTCATGACTGCTTCTGTATTTTATCACAATAATCTTAAATTTCATTAAAATTTGTAATAAATTGTAGTAATTGTCACATAATTTTGGTATGATTAACTTACGTTACTGGGCGATTACGGGGAATATAAAATGACACGACAGGAGCAGCAGGAATATCTTAATAAGGGATTTTCAAAAGACCAGGTGGAGGAGATCAAGCTGGGCCTTGAGGAAGGCCTTGATATCGAGCCCTACGAGGATAAAGGATTCTTTGCGCTTCAGATGCGTGAGATCCGCTTAGGACTTATGAAGGAGCTCCCGGTTGAGATATATGCGCGTAAGGATTTTGACTGGTTCCAGATGGAGCAGATAAGGCTCGGCCTGGAAGAGGGATTAAACGTAAGGCTGTATGCATACCCAAAGGTAGCGTTCGATACGATGAGGCAGATAAGGCTTGCGCTTGCGGACGGTATAAACCTTGTAAAGTATACAAGCCTGCCGGCCGGAGTTTTACGCGAACTTAGAAAGGCAATTAAAGCAGGTGTCGATCTTGCTCCTTATATCGAGGACCGCTATGATGCCGAACAGCTTGAGCAGATCCGTGTAAGCCTTGAAAGAAATATAAACATACAGCCGTATATAACCAATGAATTAAGGGGCAGCGCCATCGAGCAGATAAGGCTCGGGCTTGAGCGCGGGCTTAATGTAAAACAGTATGCGGGGCTTCAGTACGAATGGCGCCAGATGCGTGAGATCAGGAGGGGCATGGAGCACCAGGTCAACTTCTCACTGTACCTCAATCCGCTGTATGACTGGCAGCAGATGCGCGAGATAAGGCTGGGACTTGAGGACGGCCTTGATGTGACAAGTTATAAGAGCCTTATGTATCCTGCGACGGATATGTCTGTTAAACGGGCCTATTTGGCAGCCGGCATAGTTGATGTTCAGCCGCAGGGCGTCAGTAACGGAAAGCCCATAGCATACAATAATTTCGAGCTTAAGGTGACTCCCGATCAGATGATCGCGTATTTCCAGCTTACGGGAAGCCGTACGGGCGTGACCAGGAGCGTTATAATGAATGCCCTTGAGGAGAAGGGAATAGTCAAGGGCATAGATGAAAATATAATCAACAAGATACTTACGGACAGGGCAGGCAACCAGCCTCAGGAGATAGCTAAGGGCTGTAAGTCGGAGCCCGGGCCCGACGGATATTACGAATATTTCTTTAAGACCGAAGTCAACAGGCAGCCCAAGGTGCTTGAGGACGGAAGCCTTGATTATAAAGACATCGAATGGTTTGAGCAGGTAAGGAAAGGCCAGAGGCTTGCGTTATATCATCCGGCGGAGACCGGACCTGCCGGATACAATATCTTCGGAGTCGAATTCCCAAAGGTTAAGGGTAAGGAGCTTAACATACTTACCGGTAAGGGATTCTATATAGAGCAGGATGGACATACCTACGTATCAAACGTTGACGGCATAGTCGAACTTAAAGGAAATAAGCTTGAAGTATCGAATCTTTTGACTCTGGGTGACTTGACCGCATATATGGGCGATACGAAATTTGACGGGAATGTGCATGTTAAGGGCAGCATCGGAAACGGATGCACGATAATCGCAAAGGGCGATATTATAGTCGACGGATTTGTTGAGGCAGCAAGGCTTGAGGCCGGCGGAAATATCATCTTAAGAAAGGGTGTGAACGCCCAGGGCAAGGGCCTTATAAAGGCCGACGGAAACATTGAAGGAAGTTTCTTTGAAAACGCCAACATAAAGGCCAAGGGTAATATTAAAACGAGCTACTGCTTAAAATGTGATGTCGAGAGTGAAAATACTATCGAAGTTTCGGGGCGGCATGGTTCGCTCCTTGGCGGAAATACCTACGCAAGAATGCTGATAACCGTTAATGAGGCCGGCAATGATACCGGTGTTAAGACTCATGTAAAGGTAGGCGTAAGCAACGAGGTCATCAAGCGCAAGATCATCATAAACAACGAGATCAAAAAGGTGGTAAAGGAGCTTGCGTCCCTGGATGCGGCATATGATGAACTGGCGGCTCTTTATCCTCCGGAAGCCCGTGAAGATAACGATATGTTCAAAAAGATCGATACGGTCCGGTTTGCCAAGAAGGAAATAAAGCGTAAGCTTGAGGAGGAACTCGCCATAGTTGAGGGCCTGATAGATGAAGCAAAGGAAGCAAAGATCGAAATGAAGGGCGCCGTATACGAAGGCGTTACGGCTGAGATAAACGGAAAGAAATGGATGGCGACGGGAAGGGATATCGGCCTGACTTTAGTTGATGATGAGGACGGTATAAAAATACTGAAATAGGTTCGGGGGCTTGCAATGGAAAAAATTCTTATCGTTGATCATGAGATCATGAACTGCAATCAGTTAAAGGAGATCCTGAGGGATGAGTACGATGTTGAGATCGCCACTTCGGTAAGCGATATTTCCAACATCATGGATATGTACGGCAACGATATCGCGACCGTCCTTTACCGGTTTTCCATGCAGGGCATGGACGGCTACAGCTTCCTTCGGATGCTTGATGACAAGGGCCTGCTTGAAAAAATGCCGGTGCTTTTCGTGAACGAAAGAGGAGCCGCCGAACTTGAGCACGGGACCACGAGGCTCGGCGTTTATGACTTTGTACACAAGCCCTTTGTGGCGGAGATCGTACGCCGCAGGGTTTCGAACCTGACCGAGCTGTTTATATACAAACGCGGACTTGAACAGAAGGTAGAATCACAGTCGGTCACGATGAACAAGCAGTTCAAGCTCTTAAAGGTGCAGAAGGAGGAGCTTAACCGCAGCAAGCAGAACATCGTTGACATCCTGGCTACGGTTGTTGAATGCCGCAGCCTTGAGAGCAGCGACCATATAACCAGGATAAAGGGATACACGGAGATAATCGCAAGGCGCATGAAGGCGGATTATCCGGAAACGCAGCTTACCGATTCTATCATCGATATCATCGTTTCCGCGAGCGCACTGCATGATATCGGCAAGATAGCGATCCCGGATTCGATCATAAACAAGCCGGGGAAGCTTACAAACGATGAATTTGATTTTATGAAGAGTCACACGATCCGCGGTGCCGATAT
Organism: Lachnospiraceae bacterium; assembly: GCA_024694965.1. GTDB lineage: Bacteria > Bacillota > Clostridia > Lachnospirales > Lachnospiraceae > UBA2868. The sequence continues at coordinate 1,893 of JAILJC010000130.1, read as the reverse complement.
CGTAAATAACATAAGCGGTATCTGGGATGAGGACTACGCCAGGATCTGTTACGAGATATGCAGGTATCATCATGAAAGATATGACGGCAGGGGTTATCCCGATCATTTAAAGGGTGATGATATCCCCATTTCGGCGCAGTGTGAATCCATCGCCGATGTTTATGATGCGCTGGTTACGGAGAGCGTTTACAGGGCGGCCTACTCCAAGGAGGAAGCCTTTAATATGATCGTACAGGGTGAGGCGGGCGTGTTCTCGCCGAAACTGCTTGAATGCTTCAGGAAGTCGCGTGATGAATTTGAGGCGCTTTTTGACGAGTATGATCATTGATAAATAAGTGATGCATGGAGTTTTGCTATGAGTGGTATCGAGAAATTTATAAAATTCGGTAACGAAGAAGGCCTTCAGGAGATACTGGGTAATGATTATGAAAGGCCCGAGAATCCCAATGAGCTGTTTTCGCCCGAAGACGGTCTTAAGGTCCCCGAAATAAAACAGGAAAGAAGCGAATCGGGAAAGCCAACGATAGTGGTGATCGATGATGATTATCAGACGCTTGACATCATGAAGATCTATCTTTCGAGGGACTACGAGTGTGCGTGTTTTTCGGATCCCAAGGAAGCGATCTTTTATATGAACACGCATCTTCCCGATATCATTTTCCTTGACAGTTATATGACTCTGATGAACACAAAGCGGATAATGGCGATAATAAAGTCGTACGAGCAGATGAAGCGTACGCCTATATATTTCCTTGTTTATGAGGAGGAGAGGGAAGTATTCGAAGCAAGGCCGACACAGGGTGTCGAAGGGCTTGTGACAAGGCCGGTAGCACGCGGTGAACTCCAGAAGATCCTCGATAAGGAAAAGCTGCGCGAGTATCTGACTGCCGAATAGGAGGGCCATACTTTAACATGACTAAAACGGAATCTCCCGTAACAGTGGTGATCGTTTTGTTAAACGCGGTCATTTTTTTTGTAACACTTACGGCCGGCGAAGCCCTTGTTTCCATCGGCGTAATGGATTATGACCTTGTTCTTGGCGGCCAGTTTTATCGCTTTGTTACGGCAATGTTCCTCCACGGGAGCATCGATCATCTTGTGGGAAACATGCTTCTTTTGTTTGCGATGGGCGAGATGGTCGAAAAGGTATGCGGCAGTGTAAAGTACGCCGTGATCTACTTTAGTGCCGGCATTTTGGGAAATGCCGCTTCGCTTTTTTATGAGATGATAAGCGGGGCAAGGTACAGTTCGCTGGGTGCCTCGGGTGCTGTTTACGGAATACTCGGTGCATTGATCGTTCTTGCGCTTAAGAGGGTAAGCGGTATAAACATAGTCAGGCAGAGGATACCTCTTGCACTCATCTACTGCCTGTACAGCTCGTTTATCATGCCGAACATCGATTTTGCGGCCCATATCGGCGGGTTTATCGCAGGGGTAATCCTTACATCTCTGCTTGTAAGGGGCGATAACACGGATGAAGAGACCGGCAGCGGGATATACATTTACAGATAGGTAAGCGGAAAGGTATTTATGAAAATACTTGTTATCGGCGGAAGTTATTTCCTCGGAAGATGGTTTGTACAGCATGCATACAGGGAGCATGAGATCACAGTTCTTAACAGGGGAAACATTCCGATAAACCTTGAGGGCGTTAAGGAAATAAAAGCTGACAGGCATATAAAAGATAAATTATGTAAACTAAAATCAGAAACCGGAAAATTCGAAGCGGTAGTTGATTTCTGCGCATATGAGCAGGGTGATATAAGCGGTATTTTATGTCAACTAAATAACCCGCCGGATAAATACATTTTCATAAGCACGGTAGATGTTTACGAAAAGGGTTCAGGGGCAGCCCTTGAAGAATCATCGGCACTCGCGGATTTAAAAAACCTT
>JAILJC010000112.1 GCA_024694965.1 Lachnospiraceae bacterium | reverse complement strand
AAGAGCATTAAGCGCATAAAGAAGAGTAAGGGAATCCTTCCCGCCGGATATACCTATGGCAATTTTATCCCCTTCATTTATCATGGAATAGTCATCCACAGCTTTACGAACGTAGCTTAGCAGCCGCTGTAATTCCATATTATTTCGTTCCCCCTTAATTATCCCTTATAATTATCCCTCAACTTTAACGAAGGTGTTAAGCCGAATAAGTTATAATCCCTCAACTTTAACGAATCAGATATAGCGTAAATTTCATAGTAGTATTATATGGTCAAAAACGCTATATCTATTCGTTAAAGTTGTCTTTCGCGAATAGTTGAATTTCTGTTTCCATACTACTCTTATACAGTCAAAATGTCAATAAATATATATCTGAACCTCAATATTGCTTATCCATAAGGTCGACATAGTCCCTGTCCCAAAGCATGATCTTTAATTTGTCGGCGAGTTCCACAGCGGGCTGTGTGAAATATTGATTAGTGATCACAACACCGACCATCCGGTTATAATAATCACGTCCGGCATAAACTTCCTGTATGGCTTTAACCCCTATGGGCTTATCATAGCATTTACATTGAAACGCATATGATATGCCGTCACGTTCGGCAAGTATGTCTACGCCAAAATCACCGCTTCCTTTCGTAACTTCAACGTTTAAGAATCCGTCTTTTCTTAACAGATCTGCACAATAGTATTCAAAATCATGCCCTTCCATTTCATCCATTGGAAGAGGTTTGATATTCCGCTTCCTTAACAGGAACATGAGGTATATGATCGTACTTATAAGAAGAAATAATGCGATATAAAGTAAATAGTCCTTTGTCATACTTTAGGATGCCTCTTTTCTCTGATCGCATCGATTATCGAACGGACGGTATCTTCTATTGAGAACTCATCTTCGGATATCGTTATATCAGAGTATTCTTCATACAGCTTTGAGCGTACGGCAAACATCTCGTCTATGCTCTCGCCGGGTCTTAAAACGACTCCGCGTTCCTTTACGTTCTTAAGGCGCTTCTTAAGCTCTTCCATTTCGACTTTAAGATAAATTATGATCGAATCTATAGCAAGGTGTTTCATGCCGGCTTTACTGTAGACAGCACTTCCGCCTGTGGCTATAACGGTATTATCGGCTTTTATATTAAGTAAAGCGCTTTCCTCAGTCTTTAAGAAGCCTTCCACTCCCCTTTGCTCAATTATCTGCTCTAATCTTACACCTTCCTGCTGTTGAATGATGATATCGGTGTCTGTAAAATCCATACCAAGTATCTTGGCAAGAATAACACCTGCCGTACTTTTTCCTGAAGCAGGCATACCTATTAGAACAATATTGTTAAAATCCTCTTTTTCATTACTTAAGTTTCTGTGTGAGTTCATAGTACCTGCCTTTTACACTTCACTTAAACTAAATATAAAGCCCGAAGCGCTTGCCCCGGGCTTGGAAAACTATTTTTCGTCGGCCTTATCGGAAGCCTCATCCCCGGGTCCGGCGTTTATTACATCGTCCGAACCGTCACTTTCGTTATCATCTTCTTCCGGATAATAAGCGTAGTAATCAATATCCATATCGGAGTCATCGTAAGGATTCCTTTCACGGTTCACATCGGCAAATGTTTTCTGGGCGAACCTTATCGTTTCTCCGTTGTTTGCTTCATCATCGGGATCCGAATGATAATCTTCATTTATATAGTACTGCGTTGAAGCCGGCATCTGTTTGCGGATAAGACGTGTGTTTATAAACGTACGTATAGCCGCATAAATGATAGCAAATATCGGAACTCCGAGGAACATTCCGAGAACGCCGAAGAAGCCGCCGAAAAGTGTGATCGCGAATATTACCCAGAAGCTTGAAAGACCGGTAGAATCACCCAGGATCTTGGGACCGATGATATTACCGTCGATCTGCTGCAGGATAAGGATGAAAATAAGAAACCACAGGCATTTTACCGGGCTTATCATGAGTACGATAAAAGCACTCGGTACCGCACCGAGCCAGGGACCGAAATAAGGAATGACGTTGGTTACTCCGACAATCACGCTGATGAGCAGCGGATACGGTGTGCGCATAAGCGTCGTGCATATGAAGCACAAAACGCCGATTATAAGTGAGTCCACTATCTTACCTGAAATAAAGCCGCCAAAGGTCTTATTTGCGAACCTGGTGTTGTTGATAAGATTATTTGCGGTCTCCTCTTTGAACAGCGAATAAGCTATCTTCTTGGCCTGTGCAATGTGCACTTCCTTATTGTAAAGAAGATAAACCGAAAGGATGATACCGATTATAAGCTTAAAGATAAATATAAGTATGCTCCATACACTTCCGAGCAGTGTTGTCGATATTGTAGAAATAAGCACCTGGATCTTGGGAAGTATCTCTTTAATGGAGTAATCGGTAATGTTCTCCCAGTATGTGTCAAGAAGCTGTCGCAGCTGGGGATATCTTACAAGGAACTGGTCGCTCCATTTGTTGAAGGAGGCGACATATGAAGGGAACCTCGTTATTATGCTCTGAATACTGTCAAGCAGCTGGGGAACGATCAGAAGGATCAAGCCCGCGACTATAAGGATAAACACTATAAGCGATAAAGTTATGCTTATCCCGCGCAGGTTATTCTTAAGCGTTTTCCCTTTTTTAAACTTGAGCTTTTCGCACAGTTTTGTCAGTCGTGATTCAAAGATCATCATAAGGGGATTAAGTATATAAGCAAGTGCAAATCCATCGAGGATGGGAAGCATTGTCTTTCCCAGATCGATCTTCTGATTTGACGAATGATTGTATCCCGTCAGGAAATGATCGAATGCGATACCGCATAAAACTATTATAAGAGCAATAATGCCTATTTGAATGTATTTTTTATTTACCCTTCTCATTTATCCTCAAACCTGTCAATAAAACCGCTTATAAGCTCGACCGTGCCATCAATTCCCAAAATGCTGCTGTTAATGCACAGATCGTAAGAATCAGCCCTGCCCCACTTTTTTGAGGAGTAATAATTATAATAATTAGCCCTGGCTTTATCGTTTTTTATGACCATGTCCTTTATCTTTGATTCATCTTTTTCGTCTTGGTATTTAAGCTTAATGCGCTCGATCCTGTCTTCAAGAGGTGCATTTATGAAAATGCTAAGCCGGTTATCCGTTTCGCTTAATGCATAATCGGCACATCTCCCGACTATAACACAGGGGCCTTCGGATGCGATCTTTTTGATCGTATCAAACTGAGCCAGAAAAACCTTATGACTTAACGGCATTTCGACATACGGCGAGGAATAACCAAATGCATAGGTGTCGGATACTAGGTTATATAAGAAGCTGCTTGTGGGCTTCTCATCGTTGTTTTCAAATAGTTCCGGGCATATGCCGCTTTCTTTGGCAGCACGCTTGAGAAGCTCCTTATCGTAAAACTTGATACCGTACTTTTGGGCAAGCTTCTCTCCTATCTCACGTCCGCCGCTTCCAAACTGCCTTCCTATAGTGATAATAGTATTCATCCGCCGCTCCTTTTCAGGGTTTTATCTTTCTTTAAAAGTACCACAAACAGGCATATCTTTCAAGGAAAAACGTGGGCAAGAAGGCCCTTAAAATATGCGGGAAGCGGTGCCGTTACTTCAACATATTTACCGCTTGAAGGATGTATGAAACCAATGGTCCCGGCATGCAGTGCCTGGCCGTTTGTTTTTACGGGAGGCTTTATCCTGCAGTACACCTCATCTCCTACCAGGGGATGGCCTATAGAGCTTAAATGTACTCTTATCTGGTGAGTACGTCCGGTTTCAAGCCGGCATTCTATAAGGGTATACTTATCGGAACGCTTTAAAACCCTGTAATTAGTAATCGCTTCCTTGCCGTTTTTCCTGTTGACGCACATTTTCTTACGGTCCTTCTCATCGCGCCCTACAGGGGCATCTATACGTCCTTCGTCATCCTTAAGAACTCCATGGACAAGGGCCGTGTAAACCCTGTTTATAGTATGCTCTTTAAGCTGCTTCGCGATCGCAAGGTGGGAACGGTCGTTTTTGCATACGAGAAGGCTTCCCGTTGTATCCATATCTATACGATGTACGATACCGGGACGCATAACGCCGTTTATACCGGAAAGCTCAGCGCCGCAGTGAAACATAAGCGCGTTTACCAAAGTACCTGTATAGTGGCCGGGTGCGGGATGCACGACCATTCCTTTGGGTTTGTTGATGACTATGACATCATCATCTTCATAAAGGATATCAAGAGGTATGTTTTCGGGTAAGATATCGGGAAGAACGGCATCGGGAGCCGTAAAGCTTACCATATCGCCCTGGGATACCCTGTAGCTTGCCTTACACACCTTGCCGTTAACTGATACGAGTCCGTCCTTTATAAGCTTTTGTATGTATGAGCGCGAAATATCCTCATACATATCGGCTATGCACCGGTCGATCCGGGTGTCGATGATATCCTCCTCACAAAGGAAGTGATATTCATTCATCTAAGTTCCCCTTTTTAAGCTTAAAAGCGGCTTCAAGTTCCTTAAGTTCGTTTTCCTTATATCCGAAAAGGATGATAAGAGCAACCAGTATGGTCGACACCGAAACATAGCAGTCGGCTACGTTAAAGATAGGAAAATTAATAAGATAAAAATATATAAAGTCGATCACGTAACCGAGCCTGAACCGGTCGATCATGTTGCCTGCTCCGCCTGCGGCTATAAAGACTAACAATATACGCAAAAAGGTGTACTTTGAGGTGCAGGGAATGCGTAAAAGTGCATAGAAAATAACCGCAACAACCAACAGTGCTATGCACAGAAACAGTATCCTGTGCCCCGAAAGTATTCCGAAAGCAGCGCCGGTATTGCCGTTTGGCAGATAATAAAGCTGCAGAACGCCCTTAATAAGGATTATCGGGGTTCCGTCCTTTAAGTTCCTTACGGCCCAAAGCTTTGAAACCTGATCAAGTGCTACCAGCAAAGCCATTATGATGATATCTGTTATAAGGCGCTTAGTCTTCAACATAATTAATCTGACCTATTGCCTCCCTTATTTCTTCTTCGGTAACATCCGTTGATATTATGCCCTTGCCTATCTTCTTAAGCAGGATGAACTTAATACCTTCGGCTGTGTTTTTCTTATCAGACTTTAAGTACTCGATAACCCTGTCTGTGTCAATATCCTCAAGCGAGATCGGAAGGCCAAAGGGAACAAACATATCACGGATCTCATAGAATTCCTCCATGCTTAAGTATTCTTTCTTCCATGATATGTAGGCAGCGGCAACCGAGCCAAGTGCGACACACTCTCCGTGACTGTACTTAAAATCAGTATACTTTTCAAGCGCATGTCCCACCGTGTGGCCGAAGTTTAATATGGCCCTTTCGTTCTTTTCGTATGGATCCTTCTCGACATAATATTTCTTTATACCTATGCTCCGTGCGATCATTTCAGTGACAATTTCGGTATCGCGCTCATTTATCTCGGAAAATGAATTAATAAGCCATTCATAAAAGCTTCCGTCCTTAATAAGACCGGCTTTTAAAACTTCGGCCATACCGGACGCATATTCCCTGTCGGGGAGCGTATTCAAAACGGAAGTGTTAATATAAACAAGACGGGGCATCTTAAATGCACCTATCATATTCTTGTATGACTCAAAATTAACTCCGGTCTTTCCTCCGCTGCTTGAATCAACCATGGAAAGAAGTGTCGTCGGAACCTGCACATAGCTAATGCCTCGCATATAAGAAGATGCAACAAACCCTGAAATATCTCCGCATATGCCTCCGCCCAAAGCGATTATTACATCGTTCCGGCCATATTTGAGACCGGTTAAGTGCGTATAGCATTTTGAAACAGTATCAAGGGATTTGTTTTCCTCACCAAGCGTAAGCTCTAAAAGATCGACATTTTTGTATGACTTATAAAGAGCAGACTTAAGTTCATCGCCGTAGAGCTTTGATACATTGATGTCGCTTATTATGCATATCTTGCATGACGGCGGAAAGATTGACGTTAATGCATCGCACAGATCGTCAAATCCCAGGCGTATCATAATATCATAAGGCTCGGCTCCTTTTGGGTTAACCGTTACAGAGTTATCCATGTTATTCCCTCACATTAAAACAACCTTTCCGCCAAGGGCAGAAAGGTCGCCTCATTGCATGTTTAATTAGTATTTTGTATTAAGTGCCGGTACATCAAAAGCTCCGGACAGGATCTCCTGGAAGTCACCTGAGATATCTACATTCCTCGGAGTGATGATGAAGATATAATGTGAGATCTTCTGAAGGTTGCCTCCCACAGCATATGTAGCGCCCGAGGTAAAATCAATTATCCTCTGAGCTACATCCATGTCAAGACCTTCCACATTAAGCACTACAGTCCTGTTGGAGAGCAGCGTATCTGTAATTTCCCTTGAATCCTCGACGGTCGTAGGCTTGATAACACAAACCTCATTTACATTTCCGCTGGGCCTTAAATTTCTTGACTGCGATGTCCGTCCTCCTATCGATGTCACCTTACCGGTACTCCTGCCTGTACCCTTGTTGTCATAATCATCTTCCAATGTTGCGGTCTTGATCGACTTACGCTGACGCGGAGCCTCTTCGTATTCGTCCTCCTCGTCGAAATACTCATCATCATCAAAGTCCTCATCATTGTACTTCATTGACTTGAGTAAATTGTCAAAAAATGCCATTTGAATCACTCTCCTTATTCATGATCATTTATAGTTCCTCTCACCGAAAATGGATGTACCCACTCGTATGTAAGTAGCCCCTTCCTCTACTGCAACGGTGTAATCACCGGACATACCCATGGATAAACAATCCATATATACATTATTAATGTTTTTTTGAATTATGTCAACAACAAATTGCTTCATTTTGACAAAAATCGTTCGATTTTCTTCAGAATCCACAACATATGGTGCCACAGTCATAAGTCCGCGGATGCATATACCGGGTAAGGCGGCCACCTCTTTAACCGTTTCCGTAAGCTCATCGGGTGAAACGCCGTACTTGCTCTCCTCTCCCGCCACATTGACTTCAATAAGGATATTTACTGTAATCCCGCGCTTTACGGCCTCTTTGCTTATCTCCTTTGCAAGCTTAACGGAATCAACACTGTGGATCATATATACCTTATCGATGATATACTTAACCTTGTTTGTTTGAAGGTGGCCTATAAGATGCCATTTTATGTCATCCGGAAGGAGATCATATTTTGCCACTAGCTCCTGGACCTTGTTTTCACCGAAATCGCGAACTCCCAGATCGTAAATTTCCTTTATCATTTCCACAGGCTTTGTTTTGCTTACCGCTATAAGCGTTATGTCATTTACATCCCGGCCTGCCTTTTTGGCGGCATCTTCAATGTTCTCTTTAACAGATAAAAGATTATCTTTAAGCATATTTTATCCTTCCGTTATTCATATATGAAATCGTTAGCATCTACGGTATCACCCTTTAAAACTATATGGTCATACACGCTGAGACCGTACTTGGTATTTGATTTTACGATCGAATATTCTTCATTATGGTACAATACGGTGATCTGCTTAAAATCAGCATAGCCCTTGTTTATATTATATACGCCTGTCAGGCGCCCCTGTTTACTGATGGGATATTTCTCGTCGCTTCCGGGTTTCAGTATATAATCGCCTATCATAAAGCTAGATTCATCGACATAGTACTGACCGTCATATGATGCATATATAGTGGTCTTGACGAATTCCCTGGTAGGGGTGCCGTCCTCAAGGAAGGCTTCCCTCAAAAATCCCTCCTCGTTGTCATTTTCACCGTAAGTAAGATATTCTTCGGGTATCAGATAGAATGTATGCTCGACAATGGCTGAATTAGGTATCTTAAGCCCTTCGTCAGAGTCGGAAATAAGCTCAAACTCAAGAAAACGATCAGTGGCGAAGGTTATCATCGAGTTATTAAAGTCAAGCTTTAAGAAGATGGTACCGTCCTGCCTTAAGATGGAAACGGCGGCCCAGGAAGTATAGTTGTTCTTAAGGAAACGTACGTTAATGTAATCTTTTTCTTCAAGCTCCTTGCACTTTGTCTC
>JAILJC010000108.1 GCA_024694965.1 Lachnospiraceae bacterium | reverse complement strand
CTTGCGTCGAAAAAAGGCTTTTCATCCCTGAAAGGCTTTGTAAACGGAGTGTTGAGGAATATCGCGAGGGATATGGATAATATTACCTATCCGGATGAGGGTACGCCCGAAGGCCTGTCGGTTAAGTTTTCATGCCCGCTGCGGCTTGTAGATCAGCTTATTTCGGAGCAGGGGTATGACAGGGCGGTTAAGATGCTTGAAGCATCGGTTGAAGCCGCGGATATCTATATAAGGGTAAATACGGGAATGATCACGCCCGAAAAACTTGCGGATGAACTTAAGGCTTCGGGCTTAAGCTGTGAAAAGGCTCCGTATCTTCCCTATGCGTTAAGGCTTAAGGATGTCGATTCCATAAACCGGATCCCGGCATTTGAAAAGGGACTCTTCATTGTACAGGATTTAGGCTCCATGCTGGTTACGGAGCTTTCGGGCATAAAAAAGGGAGATACCGTGTTCGATGTGTGTGCGGCACCCGGCGGTAAAACCCTGCATGCGCTTTCAAAGCTTGACGGGACCGGACATGTATATTCATTCGACATTTCGGAAAACAAGCTTTTGCTGATAAGGGATAACATAAGCCGCGCCGGTTTTTCAAACGTGGATGTAACTTCGGCCGATGCGCTTGTATATAACGCGGAGTATGAAAAGAAGGCAGATGTGCTCATTGCCGATCTTCCCTGCTCGGGACTCGGAGTCCTTAAGCGGAAGAATGATATAAAATACAATATGACGCCCGAAAAAGAGGCGTCTTTGGCTTCTCTTCAGTGGGAAATGCTTAAGAATGTAAGCCGGTACGTTAAGCCCGGCGGTATCATGGTGTTTTCCACCTGCACCGTACACAGGGCCGAGAATGAAGAAAATTTTGCAAGGATAAGGGATGAGCTGCCCTTTGTTCCCCTGCCGTTTTACGATGATCTTCCGGATGAGCTTAAGTGTGATACCGCAAAGGAAGGATATATACAGCTTTTGCCGGGAGTGCACGAGTGCGACGGATTCTTTATTTCCCGTTTCTTGAGGAAAGACGATGATGACAGGACCCGATCTTAAGTCAATGGAATATCCGGAGCTTAAAGAGCTTGTTTTAGGGCTGGGCGATAAGAAGTTCCGCGCGGACCAGGTTTTTGACTGGCTGCATAACAAGCTCGCGGATGACTTTGACAGCATGACCAATGTCCCGAAATCCCTAAGAGAGGCGCTTAAGGGTGATTCTTACATAAGCACCGCAAGGGTTTACGGGATGCAGGAGTCAAAGTATGACGGGACCAGGAAGTACCTGTTCAGATTATGCGACGATAACCTTATCGAAAGCGTTTTCATGCGATATGAACACGGCAATTCGGTGTGCGTTTCGACCCAGGTCGGCTGCCGTATGGGCTGTAAGTTCTGCGCATCCACGATAGACGGACTTGTAAGGGACTTAACGGCAGGCGAGATGCTGTCGCAGGTTTACAGTATCATCCGTGATACGGGAGAGCGGGTATCAAATGTAGTTATGATGGGCTCCGGCGAGCCGCTTGAAAATTTTGATAACACGGTAAAGTTCATTAAGCTTTTAAGCGATGAGAGAGGACTTAACATAAGCAGGCGCAATATCACCGTATCCACCTGCGGCATCGTGCCCGGGATAAGGAGGCTTGCGGATGAGAACCTTAATGTGACTCTGGCGCTCTCGCTCCATGCGTACAGCGATGAAAAACGAAGGGAGATAATGCCCGTAGCAAATAAATACCCGCTAAACGAGGTGATCGATGCCTGCAGGTATTTCTTTGACAGGACGGGAAGGAGAGTCACCTTTGAGTACAGCCTTATCGGAGGAGTGAACGATTCGGGGGCTGATGCGGCCGGGTTAGCGGCTCTTATAGGCGGCCTTAACTGCCACGTCAACCTTATACCGGTTAATCCCGTTAAGGAGAGAAACTACGTCGGATCCGCGAAACAGGCGGTTCTTGCATTTAAAAATAAACTTGAAAAAAATCATATAAATGTTACTATTAGAAGAGAAATGGGCCGGGATATAGACGGCGCATGCGGCCAGTTAAGGCGCAGGGTACTGGCTGAGGGCCGCGAAAGCAATGAAAGGATAGGTACAAATGCTCAAGACATTCTCTAAGACCGACATCGGCCGCAAGAGAAAGATCAATCAGGATTGCATATTTTCCTGCGAGGTTCCGCTGGGTAACCTTCCGAACCTGTTTATAGTGGCAGACGGAATGGGCGGACATAACGCAGGTGATTACGCTTCTTCATATACAGTCAAGGCGATCGAGCGTGAAGTCATGATCAATGACTCCTCCGAGCCCGTCAAGGTTATCAAGGAAGCTATAGAGTGCGCCAACTCCGAGATTTTCAGGAAAGCGGAGGCTGAGGCCGACTATCAGGGAATGGGGACTACGGCAGTGGTCGCCACTATTGTTGATGATGTAATGTATGTCGGAAACGTGGGTGACAGCAGGCTTTACATCATAAATGACGATATTAAGCAGATAACAAGGGATCATTCGCTCGTTGAGGAAATGATCAGGATGGGCGAGATCGACAGGGAATCGGCGAGGATACATCCCGATAAGAACATAATCACGAGGGCCATAGGCGTGGCGCCCGGGGTTGAGGTTGATTTCTTTGAGGTAGATATAAAGAAGGGTGATTACATCCTTATGTGTTCCGACGGTCTGACAAACATGGTCGAGGATGACGATATCCTCATGGTTGTCAAGGCGGGCAGGGACGTTGTCCAGATAGTTGAAGAGTTAATAAGGCTTGCCAACCATAACGGCGGCAAGGATAACATAGCGGTTGTGATAATCGAACCGTTTGCGGATGAGGTGAGATAATGTTAAATCCCGGAACCATACTGGGTGACCGATACGAGATACTTGAAAAGATCGGCGCCGGCGGAATGGCCGATGTATATAAGGCCAAATGTCATAAACTGAACAGGTTCGTAGCGATAAAGGTGCTTAAGGATGAGTTTGCTTCCAACAAGAGCTTCGTCAGCAAGTTCAGGGCCGAGGCTCAGGCAGCGGCGGGTCTTATGCATCCGAATATCGTTAACGTATATGATGTGGGCGATGAGAACGGGCTTTACTATTTTGTAATGGAGCTCGTTGAGGGCATCACATTAAAGCGCTACATTGAGAAGAAGATAAGGCTGTCCGTAAAGGAAGCGGTCAGCATAGCGATACAGGTATCGATGGGTATCGAGAGTGCCCATAACAACGGTATCATCCACAGGGACATCAAGCCCCAGAACATCATCATATCAAAGGAAGGCAAGGTTAAGGTCGCCGATTTCGGTATCGCAAGGGCCGCAAGCTCGGATACCCAGACCAGCCATGCCATGGGCTCCGTTCATTACACGTCACCCGAGCAGGCTCGCGGAGGCTATTCTGACACCAAGAGCGACATTTATTCGATAGGTATCACGTTATTTGAAATGGTAACGGGACGCGTTCCGTTTGACGGTGAGACTACGGTAGCCATAGCTATAAAGCATATCCAGGAGGAGATGCCTTCTCCGAGGATCTATGTGCCGGAGATACCGATAAGCGTAGAACAGATAATCGCCAAGTGTACCCAGAAGAATCCCGACAGGCGTTACGCCAATGTAAGTGAACTCATGCAGGACCTTAAGCATTCGCTTATAAGTCCGGATGAGAATTTTGTCGTTATCCAGGATCCGGCAAGCTCGGAAGGTACCAAGGCGATCACCGATGAGGACCGCAAGGAGATACGCCAGCAGACCGCGTCGAACATGTACGGTAACGAGACTTTTGAATCCGCATATGCAAGCTATAACAAGGCGGGTCAGTACGGTTCCTATGATGAGCCCGGGCCTTACGGCGGACAGGGCTACGGCGGACCGTATCCCGGAAGCGTATACAACGATCCTTATTACGGCAACCAGGGCTATCAGGGAGGCTACGGCGATCCCGCATATTCTCCTCAATACAGCGGCCAGTACGGTCCCGGCATGTACGACAATATGCCCGAGGAGGGAATGGACGATCCTTACTATGTAATGGATCCTCGTGCGGCAAGGAACCGCAAGCAGTCAAGGCCTCCGGTGGAGGATCAGGCAGAAGGACTCAGGGCAAAGCAGCGCAACAATGCGCCGCAGCGCAGCGAGCAGAAGCCGCCCCGCCACCGCGAACCCGAAAAGACCAATAAAAAGGCTCCGCGAAACGAAGGCAAGCCCAAGAGTAAGAAGGCTGCTTACGATAACGAGCCGGATAATGACAGTGATGTTGATCCCCGTATGGAGAAGGTTATGACCATTCTCATGATCGTCGCCGCTATAGTACTGGGGTTATTTGCGATATTTATTGTGTTTAAGGTATTCAATCCTCTTGGGGACGGTGAACCCGATACCGCGATCGAAGAGGGCATGACGGAAGTTCCGGACCTTGTGGGAATGTCTCTTGATGCGGCTTCAAGCGCACTTAAGGCTGCAAATCTTACGGCTAAGGCCACAAAGTCCGATCCTACTGTGACCGAAGCTGAAGCGGTCATAGAGTCACAGGATCCGGCACCCGGTTCGGTTGTCGAGGAAAATACCCAGATAAGCATTGTGGTAGGCCGCGGACTGAGCAGTGATACAGGTGCCGAAGAAAATGCCGAAGAAGCACCGGTGGGCGGTGCCGCAATTCCCGATGTCGTCGGAAAGAGCGAGGCGGAAGCGAGGGTAGCGATCGAGGCTGAAGGCTTCGTGTTTACTTCCATCGAAGAGCCCTCGGAAACTGTAGAAAAGGGTAAAGTCATATCACAGAGCCCGCTGGGGGCAGAGATCAAGCCTCTCGGCAGTTCTGTACAGGTACGTATAAGTTCGGGCTCCAATATTGAGGAAGTCCAGGTTCCCGACCTTATGGGCAAGGATGAGGAAACCGCCAGGGCCCTTCTTGTTGAGGCGGGTCTTGAATGTGATGCTGCCGAGGAAAACTCGGATACGGTCACAAAGGGCAGCGTTATATCACAGTCCGTAGCGGCAGGAACCACGGTTGAGAAGGGATCCAAGGTAAGCATCAAGATAAGCAAAGGCCCGAACGGCTACACATGCAATGCGACCATTCAGGCACCCGAAGGATATCTTGCGGGTTCAGAGGCCATAATTGTACTGCTTGATGCGGGCGGAGCCGAACTTCAGCGGTTCTCCACCACCACGTTCCCGTATAATGCGGTGAAGACAGGCATTACCACTTCGCCTGCAGGATTTATCACGGTCACATATCAGACGGTTGACGGTCAATGGCAGACATCTCCGCCCAGTGCTGTAACCTTTAACAAGGAATAGTTTATGCAGGGCAGGATCATCAAGGGTATCGCGGGGTTTTATTACGTGTATGCCGGAGACGGCAGGATTTATGAGTGCAAGGCCAAGGGTGTTTTCCGCAAGGACGGGCGAAAAATACTTGTCGGAGATACGGTAGAGATCGATATACTTGATGAGGACGGCTGTATCGGGAACATAGCCAAGCTTAATGACAGGTCAAGCGAGCTTATAAGGCCCGAGGCCGCCAATGTGGATCAGGCCCTTATCGTTTTCGCACTTGCACATCCCAAGCCCAATTATCTGCTCATGGACAAGCTCCTTTTACAGTACAGCGCGCAGGGACTTCCCGTTATCCTGTGTTTTAACAAGGACGATCTTGTAAATGACGGTGAGGCCGACAGGGCAGTTTCAATGTATAAGGACTGCGGCAGCAGGATATTTGTTACCTGTGCTAAGGACAATAAGGGTATAGATGAACTTAAAGCTGCATTAAAGGGAATGCTCACCTGCGTAGCGGGTCCGTCGGGTGTGGGCAAGTCATCGCTTGTAAACTGCCTTCAGGATAACGTGACCGCGAAGACCGGGGACATAAGCAGGAAGCTTGAGAGGGGAAAGCACACAACGAGGCATTCCGAGATCATTCCCATATCGGAAGATACATTCATAATGGACACGCCGGGTTTTTCCTCCTTTGATGTTTTCATTAAGGATGCGGAAGAGCTCAAGGATCATTATAACGAATTCATACCGTATACCGGATGCAGGTTTCAGCCGTGTTCGCACACTCATGAACCTGACTGTGCGGTAAAAGACGCAGTAGACAAAGGACTTATTTCAACGGAACGTTACAACGGCTATGTTCAGCTGTACAACGAGCTTAAGAACCTAAGGAGATATTGATATGATCCAGTTATCACCGTCGATACTGGCGGCCGATTTTGCATGTCTCGGAAGTTATATGAGGCAGGCGGATGCAGCGGGAACGGATATGTTCCATGTTGATGTTATGGACGGGATGTTTGTTCCGAACATCTCATTCGGGATCCCTATCATGGAATCCGTAAAGAAGATCACGCATACGCCGCTTGACGTTCATCTGATGATAGTCCAGCCGGAGCGCTACATAAGGGAATTTGCAAGGACCGGTGCAGATGTCATCACTGTGCATTACGAAGCCTGTGACGACTTAAACGCGGCGGCGGCACTCATCCATGAATGCGGATGCAGGGCAGGCCTGTCCATCAAGCCGGGAACCGATACATCGGTGCTCGAACCGTTCCTTGATGAGTATGACATGTTCCTCATAATGACTGTTGAACCGGGTTTCGGCGGCCAGAAATACATGAACAAATGCACAAAGAAGATAACCGATTTAAGGCAGCTTTTAAATGAGCACGGCCTTTCAAGCGATATTGAGGTAGACGGTGGTATAACAAGGGAAAACATCAGGATGGTGCTCGAAGCGGGCGCCAACGTTATAGTTATGGGTTCGTCGGTATTTAAGGGGGATATCCAGGAAAACATTAAGTATTACAGGAATGTTTTTGAGGAATATGAAAGGGGAAGGGAGCAGTAATGAAGAAGTATATCAAGATAGCAAGGCCCGACCACTGGGTCAAGAATGCATTCATATTGCCGGGTGTGGTGATAGCGATCCTGCTCACCGATTTCACATTTTCGGGAGAATATGTACTTAAGTTCATACTCGGCTTTTTCTCAACATGCTTCATAGCATCGGCAAATTATGTGATAAACGAGTGGCTGGATGCCGAGTTCGACCGCTTCCATCCCACTAAGAAGAACAGGCCGGTGGTTTCGGAAAACATGAAGTTTTCCCTTGTAATGCTTGAGTATGCGATCTGCATCATACTGGGTGTCGCACTTGCGCTTCCGATAAACAGGCCCTTCCTTTACGTGGAGTTTTGGCTTCTTATAATGGGAGTGCTTTACAATGTTAAACCCATAAGGACCAAGGACATCCCTTACCTTGATGTATTAAGTGAATCGATAAACAATATGATAAGGCTCCTTATAGGATGGTTTATAATAACCGATCAGTTCCAGCCGCCAAGCTCCATCCTTATTGGCTACTGGTTTGCCGGAGCCTTTCTTATGGCAACAAAGAGGTTTGCCGAATACAGGATGATAGGAGATCCCGAGCGGGCAGGACTTTACCGTAAGTCGTTTAAGTATTATTCCGAAAATTCGCTTTTGGTATCCACCTTTTTCTATGCGATGACGGCTACGTTCTTTATCGGGATATTCATGGTAAAGTACCGTATCGAGTATCTTATAGCGATGCCTTTCGTGTTCGGGCTTTTCTGCTTCTATCTGTGGATAAGCTTCAAGCCCGATTCGGCGGTGCAGAAGCCCGAGAAGCTCTACAGGGAGAAGAAGCTTCTTGCTTACATAGCTTTCCTGTGCGTGCTTTTAGTGGTCCTCACCTTTGTGAACCTGGACTTCCTTAACTTCTGGATGGATCCGTTCCTGTTACCCGCAACATAACAGCGATGAGGTGTAAATGAAACCAATATCTGAATACAAAGCTCTTGTTTTCGATCTTGACGGCACCCTGTATTATCAGGACCGTCTCCGCATTAAAATGGCATGGATGCTGCTAAGCTACTATCTGTGCCATTTTTGGCGTATAAAAGAGCTGTTTATAATTAAGGATTTTCGTAAGATACGCGAACACTGGGATGAAATTTCACCTTCCCTGAAAGCACGGGACGAAGGCCCGGGTGTCAGCGGCGGTAAGGATCCCGGTGAAGACAAAGCTAGCGCCGGCCTTGAGGACGCCCAGTATGCTTACGTTGCCGGAAAGTTTAGCTGTCCTGTGGAAACGGTCAGGAACACTATCGAGACATGGATGTATTCAAAGCCGCTTAAGGCAGTATTTGAAACAAGGGATTCCATGCTCCTTAAGATGATCGGGGACTATAAGGAAAAAGGGCAGAAGATATTCATTTTTTCGGATTACCCGATAGAAGATAAGCTCGCTGCCCTGGGCCTTAAAGCTGACGGTATGTATGCGGCTACGGATGAGAGGCTGAATGAACTAAAGCCCAGTCCCAAAGGGCTTAAGCTCATCATGCAGGATCACGGGTTAGAGCCGGGCGACCTGTTAATGATAGGCGACAGGATGTCAAGGGACGGTCAGGCGGCCTTAAATGCGGGCTGCGACTATCTGATTCTGCCGAAAAATAAAGCAAAACGTGAGAAATTGTATAAAAAAATGTAAAGAAGTCAAAAAATTTGTGCAATTTTCGTATAATTGTGTTATACTTAATTCAGCGCAGTACACAGGGGTTAAGTGACTGCAATCAAAACAGTTAAGGGGGGTAGTATGCAGGATTACAAGAAGATTGATTATGCCAAGAACAAGGATGTCGTACTCCGTTATATCCCGGGCCACTTCGTAACACCTAATTCGCATGTAAATTATTACATGGACTTAACCGACATGAAATCGCGTCAGCGTGAAGCGAGGGCTACCGGTGAGGAGCTGGCGGAGATGTATTTTTCATCTGATGTGATCGACACGATCCTGTGCTTAAACGGCATGGAGGTTGTGGGTGCGTACCTTGCGAACAAGCTTACGAAGGCGGGTATCATTTCGGCTAACAGGCATCAGACGATGTATATCACCAGTCCGGAATACAACGTGAGCGGTCAGATGATGTTCCGTGAGAACAATCAGCATATGATAAGGGGAAAGAAGGTGCTTATCCTTATCGATACGGCTACTACGGGTGATACCTTAAGGAGCGCTGTGGGATCGGTCAAGTTCTACGGCGGTCAGGTAGTTGGTATTTCGGCTATATATTCGGTTGCTACGCAGATCGAGGGCATCCAGATACGTTCCCTGTATTCGACAAGGGATCTTCCGGATTACATCAGCTACAAGCCGGCAAGTTGTCCGATGTGCGAAGCAGGCACACCTGTAGATGCAATATGCAACGGTTTTGGTTATTCGACACTGTAAATGTATTGGTAATGAAAGGAGTAGGTTATGGAGGTTTCAACTAAGCTTTTTGGTAAGATCAATGTTAGTGATGACAAGATCATCGATTTTCCGGAAGGTATTCTCGGATTTCCGGAGCTTAAAAAGTTTACCCTTATGTATGACAATGAGAAGAATACCGCAGGCGGAATGAATTTCCTTGTTTCCCTCGATGAACCCGCATTTGCAATGCCGGTAGTTCCGGCACTTGTTGTTCAGGACGGGTATTCACCTAAGTTCAACGAGGATATCGAGGCTACCATCGGCAAGCTTACGGAAGACAATGCACTCGTGCTTGTTACGATGACTATCCCGGCAGATGTTACCAAGATGTCGGTAAACCTCAATGCTCCGATAGTAATCAATGCCGATGCAAAGAAGGGTATCCAGTCCGTTGTGGAGAATGAGGATTACGATGTTAAGTGTCCTATATATGACAAGCTTAAAAAGTAGCGGTACATTCGGACATAATTAATGACTTATCACGACGCTTCTCCATTTTGCGGACTTTCCCGGATGGAGAAGCGTTTTGGTTTGGCGGATTTAGGAAAGGAATAAGACATGCTTGAACTTAAAAATGTTTCCTTCGGTGTCGAAGGGGACGGGAGCGCGGGAATAAAGGAGATAATCCGCGACGTAAGTATCACGGTACCGGATGACAAGCTCATTGTCATCACCGGACCCAACGGAGGCGGTAAGTCTACGCTTGCGAGGCTTATAGCGGGTATTGAAAAGCCTTCTTGCGGCAGTATATTCTTTGACGGTAAGGACATAACCGGCACTTCGATCACCGAACGCGCGAAGATGGGTATAGGATTTGCTTTTCAGCAGCCGGTCCGTTTTAAGGGCATCGAAGTGTTTGACCTTATAAGGCTTGCTACCGGAAGAAAGATAACGGCGGCAGATGCCTGTGAGTATCTGTCGGCTGTAGGACTGTGCGCGCGTGACTACATTAACCGTGAGGTTAACTCAAGCCTTTCGGGCGGAGAACTTAAGAGGATAGAAATAGCGACCATACTTGCCAAGTCCCCTAAACTGTCGGTGTTTGACGAACCGGAGGCCGGTATAGATCTGTGGAGCTTTAAAAATCTTATAGAAGTATTCGAGGGTATGCGAAAGAACATCAGCGGTAGTTCGATCCTCATCATTTCCCACCAGGAGCGCATACTTAACATTGCAGACGAGATCGTCGTTATAAAGGGCGGAAAGGTGTGTGCAAGCGGAAGCAGGGATGATGTGCTTCCGGGACTTATAAGTACCGATTCTGCCATTAAGGAATGCACCGGCGTCAAGAAGGGAGGTGACCTTAATGCTTAAGATGGATGAGATACAAAAGAGGATATTAAGCGAGGTCGCCGGACTCCATGACGTACCCGAAGGGGCCTACAACATTCGTGCAAACGGAGAATCAGCCGGCCGCGCTTCAACGGCAAATATAGAGATAATCCCCCGCGAGGACGGGCAGGGTCTTACCGTAAAGATAAAACCGGGAACAAAAAAGGAAAGCGTACATATCCCGGTTGTAATGACCGAGAGCGGTCTTAAGGAAGTTGTATACAATGATTTCTATATAGGTGAGGATTCGGATGTTGTAATTGTCGCAGGCTGCGGCATAGACAACTGCGGAAATCAGGATTCGCAGCATGACGGGATACACCGTTTCTTTGTTGGAAGGGGTGCCAGGGTCAAATACGTAGAGAAGCATTACGGCTCCGGTGACGGAAGGGGAAAGCGTATACTGAATCCCGTGACCGAAGTGTATATCGAGGATGACGGTCATGCCGAGATGGAGATGGTCCAGATAAAGGGTGTTGACGACACTAACCGTATCACTAAGGCCGAGCTTAAGGCGGGAGCGAGCCTCATTGTCCGTGAGCGCCTTATGACGCATGATGATCAGAATGCGCTAAGTACCTATGTTGTCAACCTAAACGGCCCGGGTTCAAACGCCGATGTTGTATCAAGGTCGGTTGCAAGGGATAAGTCATATCAGAAGTTTGATGCGGTGATAACCGGCAATGCACCATGCTCGGGACATACCGAGTGCGATGCGATCATAATGGATGAGGGACGGATCCTCGCGGTACCGGGGCTTGAAGCAAATGATGTGGATGCTGCCCTGGTGCACGAAGCGGCCATCGGAAAGATAGCGGGAGACCAGATCATAAAGCTGATGACTTTGGGCCTTACGGAAGAAGAAGCCGAAGAGCAGATAATCAACGGATTTCTTAAATGAAAAAACGGGGACGGTTAAAACCGTCCCCGCTCTGTTTACCCTTCGATGGCGATCGTCCTCTTTTCGGGAAGCTTCGGGGCTTCCTTCTTTGGAACAGTGAGCTTTAACACACCGTCTTCGAATTTGGCTTTGATGTCATCCTCATTTATGTCTTCGCCAACATAGAAGCTCCTCTGCATGGAACCTGAATACCTTTCCTGGCGTATTACCTTGCCCTTGATGTTCTTCTTCTCGTTT
>JAILJC010000100.1 GCA_024694965.1 Lachnospiraceae bacterium | reverse complement strand
ACCTCTCCGTTATGTATTGTTTTAAGTGATTCTTCCAGCATTTGTTCAAAAGTTTGCTCTGACATAGTTTTGAACCTCCTGTATTATTTTTTTTGGGGTGGAAGCCCCCGCCGTAATACCAACACATTTAATGGATTCGATTGAATTAAGTACCAAATCATCCAACGTCTGAATGTACTGCGTGTTTTCGCATTCACGCTTACATATCTCATAAAGCTTCTGTGTATTGGAGCTGCCTGCTCCGCCTATGACTATCATCGCATCTACGCAGGACGCTATTCTTTTCGCCTCCGTCTGGCGTTCCTCCGTAGCATTGCATATTGTATTGGCAACAATAACATGATAACCTCTTTTTTTAAAAATTTCAACTAATTCTTGAAATTTGTTGCCGTTGAAGGTGGTCTGTGAAACAACGCATATTTCGCGTTTCTCGGGGATTGAAAAATCGTTTGCCTCATCCTCGTTTTCGATCACGGTATAGTCGCCTTCGATATAACTTACGATGCCTGTGACTTCGGGATGCTTTCCGTCTCCGATGACGATTATATGTCTTCCTTTTCTGCTCTCTTCCTTTACCGTTTCATGTATCTTTTTAACAAAGGGGCAGGTGGCATCTACAAGCTTAAGTCCACGCGCGTTTATAAGATCATATATCTTCTTTTCAACTCCGTGCGACCTTATTATCACGGTGCCTTCCGATAAGCCGTTTAACTCCTCGGGCGAAGCGATTATCTTTACACCTTTTTCTTCCAGCTCCATAACGACCTGCTCGTTATGTATAATGGGACCGTATGTATAAATGCTGCCGCCTTTTTCTATCTGTTCGTAAACGGAATCCACTGCTCTTTTTACTCCGAAGCAGAATCCCGAATTGCCTGCTACCTTAACTTCCATTTTTACCCTTACCGATGTTCATCCACCAATTTCTTTATGGCTGCCAAAACCTCTTCGATCGTCATGTCGGACGTATCAACTTCAACAGCATCGGCCGCCTTTGCAAGAGGCGATATCTCACGGGTCATATCCCGCTCGTCACGTTCCTTTATCTCTTCTTCTATCACCTTAAGGTCGCAGGCCTCGCCCTTTGCCTTAAGCTCGTCGTACCTGCGCTTTGCCCTAACGCTTACGGATGCCGTAAGGTAAATTTTTACTTCCGCATCGGGCAGTACCTTGGTACCTATATCCCTTCCGTCCATAACGACATCGGTACTGCTTGCAAGCTTTTGCTGCAGGGCTGTGAGTTTCTCCCTTACCTTCCCGTTTACCGAGCTTGCAGAGGCCATGTTTGAAACCTCCTGCGTTCTTATAAGAGAGTTAACGTTCTCGCCGTTTAAGATGACATTCTGCTCACCGTCGATATATTTGATCGAGATGTCGGCGTCCTCACAGGCACTTTCTATGCCCGCCCTGTCATCGGCGCTTATCCCCTTTCTTATAAGATACAGGGCCATTGCCCTGTACATCGCACCCGTATCCACATAAATATATCCGGATTCAGATGCAAGCCTCTTTGCTATTGTACTCTTGCCCGCTCCCGCAGGCCCGTCGATCGCTATCTGCATTTTTATTCTCCTTGGATCCTACTGCATGACTTTCCCGCGAGATATCCCGTAGACCATGCTATCTGCAGGTTAAAGCCGCCCGTTAATGCATCAACATCTATCATCTCACCGGCAAAATACAGCCCTTTTATCTTTTTTGACTCCATGGTTTTGGGGTCTATCTCCTTAACGCTGATCCCGCCTCTGGTGATTATCGCTTCATCAAATCCCCTGTTTCCCGTAATGTTTATCCGAAGGTCTTTTAACAGGTTTACAAGCCGCTCACGTTCTTCTTTTGTTACCGAATTAACCTGTTTTTTACCGTCTATCCCCGACATCTTTACAATTTCGGGGATCAGTTTTGATGGGAGCAGCCTGCTTAAAGAGTTGCCAAACTGTTTGTTTTTTTCGTCTGCAAAATCCCTTAAGATGCGCTCGTCAAGCTGCTTATGTAAAAGCGCGGGTTTTAAGTCGATATGCAGGACCATGTCTTTCTTATACATGGCTTCTTTCACGTAACCGCTGGCACTTAATACAAGCGGACCGCTTACCCCGAAGTGTGTAAAAAGCATCTCACCGAAGCCCGAAAACACTTCCTTTTCACCGCATTTAAGCGACACGCCCACATTTTTAAGCGAAAGCCCCTGAAGGTTTTTAACCCATTCATCATCCGAAGTCATCGGTACAAGTGACGGTTCGGGAGCAACGGAAGAAATACCGAGTTCCTTTGATAGCCTGAATGCATCGGAACATGCTCCGGTCCCGGGATACGATATACCGCCGAGGGCAAGGACAACCCGGTCCGCTTCATACTTATCGCCTCCTGCCGTCACCACTCCGCATACCCTGTCTCCGTCAAGCATCAGTGACTCTGCCCTTACGTTCTTTACTACCTTTACGTTTCTTTCTTTAAGGCGCATCTCAAGCGCTTTTATAACATCCGAGGAATGATCCGATGCAGGAAAGACCCGGTCTCCCCGCTCTGTCTTAAGCCTTAATCCGCTCTCTTCAAAGAATTGCATCACAGAGGTGTTGTCAAAGGCGTAAAAAGAACTGTACATGAACTTCGGATTGGTCATAACGCTATCAAAAAATGCCTGTTTGTCACAGGCATTGGTCAGATTACACCTTCCCTTGCCGGTAATGAACAGCTTCTTTCCGAGCTTTTCATTCTTTTCCAACAGAAGGACGTTATCACATTCTTCCGATGCGGCTGCCGCGGCCATCATCCCGGCCGCGCCTCCGCCAACTATCACAATCCTCATATTTAACCGCAGATCCTATGAAATGAATCCCTTTATGGCATCCTTAAGCATTCCCTCGGCTTCCTTATCGGTAAGGTCAAACTCACCGGTTATCGTCATGCCTGCCATGCCGTGCATGAAAATGAAAACCTTTGTAAATATAAGCTCAACATTGTTCATGTTAAGATTGGGTATCTTTTTAATCTCCTTCATAACGAAGGCATGCTCGTTACCGTTGATGAGCTCGTAAAGCGTATGATTCTTATTGCCTGAAAGGAACAAAAGCTTGAAGATGTTCTGCTCCTTCTTTGCAAAGTTGATATAGTTAAGGCCCATGTTGACAAAGGGAGTATCGTAGTTGTTGTGATTGCTTATACAGAAGTCCTCGTAATACTTCCTTGCTTTTTCGAACAATTCCGAAAGAAGCTCTTCCATATTCTCGTACACCCTGAATATCGGCTGGGTCGAGCAGCCGATATGCGCCGCCAGCTTCCTTGCAGTTACGGCCTCAATACCATCCTTTTTAAGAAGATCAAATGCTCCGTCAATGATCATCTGCTTAGTGATAGATTCTTTCCTTGCCATCTTACCGCCCTTTCCTAAACACAGTTAAACTTGATCAGGCAGCCTCAATCGAGACTGCCTGATAATTATAACATACGTTTTTTTATGTTGTCTATATTTTTCTTTAACTAAACAGGATAAGCACCGTTCTCCGCATCAAGCTTCTTAGCATCTACGCCTGTCTGCTGCGCTTCACGATACTTGAAGAAGTCGATCGCAACCTGCGGGAACAGAGCGTATGACAATACGTCCTCATCCTGCTGCTTGTACTGCTTCATTTCGGCTTCGATCTTATCCATCTCGTTGGTAAGACCGGCTGCATCTGCGGAACGTGATGTGAACCTCTCCTCGCCGGGGATTACCTTATCGATAACTTCCTGGTTCATGGGCTTAACCGTCTGACCGTACTTACCGCGGAGCAGATCCTTGAACTCGCCCGTTGCCATTTTGTATCTCTCACCCATAAGCACGTTGAATACGGCCTGGGTTCCGACGATCTGTGATGAAGGTGTAACAAGAGGCGGCTCACCACAGTCCTTACGTACACGCGGGATCTCCTCAAGCACATCATTGTATTTATCTTCTGCGTTCTGCTCCTTAAGCTGGCTAACCATGTTAGATAACATACCGCCGGGTACCTGGTAAAGCAGGGTCTTGATGTTAACACCGAGTACCTTCGGGCTTAAGAGTCCGTTTGCAAGGCATTCCTCCCTGTAAGGCCTGAAGTAATCAGCGATCTCGGCAAGGAGCTTCTGATCGTAGCCCGTATCGTAAGGAGTACCCCTGAAGGTCTCAACCATAACCTCTGTTGCGGGCTGTGATGTACCGAGTGCAAGAGGTGACATTGCACAGTCGATAACGTCAACGCCTGCCTCAACAGCCTTAAGATAGGTCATCGAAGCAACACCCGAGGTGTAATGTGTATGAAGCTGTATCGGAAGCTTTGTGCTTTCCTTAAGAGTCTTGACAAGCTCAGCAGCCCTGTAAGGAACGAGAAGGCCTGCCATATCCTTGATACAGATGGAATCAGCACCCATATTCTCGATCTTCTTGGCCATGTCTGCCCAGTAATCGAGAGTGTATGCATCTCCGAGTGTATATGAAAGGGCTATCTGTGACTCTCCGCGGCCCTCCCTCTTCTTTATCTCATTGGTAGCGTCAACCGCTGCCTGAAGGTTCCTTATATCGTTAAGGCAGTCAAATATACGGATTATATCTATACCGTTTGCTATCGACTTCTCAACAAATGCGTAAACAACATCATCCGCATAAGGACGGTATCCTAAGATGTTCTGTCCCCTGAAGAGCATCTGAAGTTTGGTGTTCTTTGCGCCGTCCCTTATCTTCCTTAACCTGTCCCAGGGATCTTCCTTAAGGAAACGAAGGGAAGCATCAAACGTAGCGCCGCCCCAGCACTCAAGTGACTGATATCCGACCTTATCAAGCTTATCAAGAATGGGAAGCATTACTTCGGTGGGCATCCTGGTAGCGATAAGTGACTGATGCGCATCACGAAGAATGGTCTCGGTAATCTTGATGGGTTTCTTTTCAACTTCTGCCATTTTTATATCCTCCTACTGTTTATGACTTATTTATCGAATAGCTAACCCCTGCGGGTCCTTAGAATACTCCGAATACTGCCATGAAGGTACCTGCGGCAACCGCCGTTCCTATAACGCCCGCAACATTCGGTCCCATGGCATGCATGAGAAGGAAGTTGGTGGGATCGGATTCGGCTCCGACCTTCTGTGAAACCCTGGCAGCCATAGGCACTGCCGATACGCCTGCGGAACCGATAAGGGGATTAACCTTACCCTTCGTCGCGATACACATGATCTTACCGAACAGTACACCTGCGGCAGTACCGAAGATAAACGCCGCAAGACCGAGAACTACTATCTTGATCGTGCTCCAGTTAAGGAAGGCTGCAGCACTCGTCGTTGCTCCTACGGAAGTACCGAGGATGATAACAACGATATACATAAGTGCGTTGCTGGCTGTTTCCTGAAGCTGACGAACAACTCCCGATTCCCTGAAAAGGTTACCGAGCATGAGCATACCTACAAGGGGTGCCGTCGTGGGAAGAATAAGACATACCACGATGGTAACAACGATAGGGAACAGTATCCTTTCAAGCTTGCTAACGGGACGGAGCTGTTCCATCTTTATGGCCCTCTCCTTCTCGGTTGTAAGGAGTTTCATGATGGGGGGCTGGATGATAGGCACCAGCGACATATACGAGTACGCCGCCACGGCTATGGGACCCATAAGCGCCGTCTGTCCGAGCTTACCCGCAAGGAAGATCGATGTAGGGCCGTCTGCGCCGCCGATAATTGATACAGCTGCGGCTGCCTTATCATTAAAGCCAAGAGCGATGGCTCCGAAGTAAGCTGCGAAGATACCGAACTGTGCAGCTGCTCCGAGCAAAAAGCTCTTGGGATTGGCGATGAGCGGACCAAAGTCGGTCATTGCGCCTACGCCCATAAATATAAGTGAAGGGAGGATTGCCCATTCATCCAACAGATAGAAATAATGAAGCAAACCGCCTACTCCGTTTGTGGATTCCTCTACTGTCATCATAATATCCGGATAGATATTAACAAGCAGCATGCCGAAAGCGATCGGACATAACAGAAGCGGCTCAAATTCTTTGGCTATAGCAAGATACAAAAGCGCGCAGGCAATGACTATCATCACGCCGTTCTTCCAGTCCAGATTAAAGAAAGCCATCTGCATAACGAGATTCCGCATTGTCTCTATTATATATGACATTTTATGACCTCCGTATTAATAAGATATTCTTTCCGTACTTAGTTAAGCGTTGCGATGCATGCGCCTGCTTCAACCGCATCACCTACGGCTACATCAATGCTGGCAACGGTTCCGTCCTGAGGTGCAACGACGGGGATCTCCATCTTCATGGCTTCAAGGATGATAACCGCATCACCTTTCTTTACTGCCTGGCCGACACTTGCCTCGATCTTGAATATCTTACCTGCCGCACCTGCTTCAACCTTTATTGAGCCTGCACCTGCCGAAGCCTTGGGTGCTGCTGCGGGAGCTGCTTTGGGAGCTGCCGGTGCTGCCTTGGGTGCTGCTGCAGCCGCTCCGTTTGCTCCTTCTTCAACAGTAACATCATATACGTTTCCGTTAACAGTGATTGTATAATTCTTCATTTTGATCTCCTCCTGATATTTGAATACTTAACTAGTTTTTGTTCCACTTATTATTTGACCTGCGTCTTATGCTCCTTACGTAATAGCCGCCTGCCTCCGAAGGACTTATAACTCCCCTCTCGGCTTCATAGGCTGCTATCGCCGCCGCGATAACGACAGCAAGTTCGTCATCCTGCGCTGCGGCCGGAGCTGCCGCCTCTGTAACCGCTGAGGCTGCAGGAGCTGCCTTTACATCATTCTTGGCATCCTTCTTATTCTTTGCGGAAGACTGAGCCTTGTTTATTAACTCAAAGCAACTGATAAGAAGGGTGAGCAGGATCAATACGATAAACACGGTTCCCATACCCAGTAAAGTATTCAAACCGGCATTTCTCATCTTCTCCGCGAAGGTGTAATTGATGTTGACTGCATATGCAGTCAGTGTCTTGGCATAATCATCCTTGTAGATAAATTCGATAACAGCATCCTTGTTCTGAAGCTGTACATCCATGTCCACTATAAGGGTATCGCCCTTCTGACCGTATGTAACGTACGATTCACCCACACTTACAAGGGGGCCGAACTCGGCAACTGCCTTGTTCCACGAATCGATTCCGGTGATAAAACCGTTTCCTTCAATAGGAAAACCTATAAGATTTGTAAATAAATACTCGGTAAAGTCCGCACCCTTTTCGGCAAAGGTGTTGACTCCCGTTATTTCCATTCCCGTCTGATATGAAATGCTCTGGTACACTTCGGGCTTATCAGACAGTATGTAATTTACAATAACGGACGAGCGCTCAAGTACATCTGCCGAATCTTCGGGCGGAACCGGTTTGGTATCACTGCAGGCCGTCAGTCCGAAAAGGCAGATACACATACATAATACTGATAAAAACTTTTTCATATTACGTTTCACCATACCTTTCTCAGATTGCGCCGTGCTTCTTGTCGGGACGCCCCTCCCTCTTTGTAAACAGCATTTCCAAAGCTCCGATCACGTATTTACGTGTATCCTGAGCATCGATTATCGTGTCGACATAACCGCGGCGTGCGGCTGACTCAACACTTGTCTGGACTTCCTTATAAGCCTTGATAAGTTCGTCCTTATCGTCTTCCTTCTCAAACAGCATCTTTGCGGCCTTGTCGGCATCAAGCATTCCGACAGACGCATCCTTCCATGCAAAACACATATCAGCGCCAAGACCCTTCGAGTTCATTACAACATAAGCGCTTCCGAAGGCCTTACCAGTAATTACATTGATCTTCGGTACCGTCGCATTTGCAAATGCATAGGCAAGTTTTGCCGCAGCATTTCCCATCCTCTTTTCGGACTTTAATGTGGACTTAAAGCCATCAGCACTTGTAAGTGTTATAACGGGAATATCGAATGCATCACAGAAATTTACAAACTCCGCAGCCTTATAACAGCCGCCGGGAGTAAGGGCCGATGCATACTTCTCGGCAACCTTGCCTTCATCGTCGTATTTCTCGCTCCTGTTTGCAACGGCTCCGACCGTTATGCCGTTAAGCCTTAAGAAACCGGTTACCATTGAAGGAGCATGTCCTGCGCCGATCTCATAGAATATCTGGTCATCGGCTATCCTTGACAATGCTACCGAAGCATCCTTTATGCAGGCAGAAAGATCGCTGCACTGCCTGTTAAGATCGTCCGTGCATTCCTCAAACGATCCGTTTTCTTCATTATTCTCGGGAAGCATTGAAACAAGATCCCTTATCTTAGTGTAAAGCTCAGCCTCTTCGGCAATAACATCAACGTCTCCGCACTCGTTGAACCTGAATGCTGCTGCCGATGTGTCAAGCTTCTCCTCGTAATTGCCTTCGATAGCATTGGGAGAATTTACATACATCTTGCCCTTTGCCGATTCCATAAATGTAAAGTCGGTCATCGAAGGGAATAATGCCATTCCACCGCCGCAGCTTCCGAATACTGCGGTTATCTGCGGGATAACTCCCGATGCCATCGACTGTGCCTTGTAGATCTCACCGAAAGCGGTAAGTGCGTCGGTTGCTTCAACGAGCCTTAAGCCCGTAGAATCAATAAGTCCTATCACCGGAGCACCTGTCTTCATTGCAAGATCGTAAAGTGACACTATCTTCTTAGCATGCATTTCACCGATGGATCCGCCCATAACCGATGCGTCCTGGCTATAAACATAAACCAGGCTGCCGTTTATCAGACCGTATCCTGTAACAACTCCGTCAGACGGAGCCGTCTTGGGATCCATATTGAAATCCGTAGCCCTGGCCGTGACCATCGCACCGATCTCAACAAAACTGTTTTCATCGAGCAGAGAATTGATTCTTGCGCTCGCTTGAGAAGTGTTACTCATTTTGTTCAGCCCTCCATCTTATTATTTTATGGCTATAAACAAGCCCTTGCTTAAACAATGATCGTGCGGTAACGCACTGAAAATCATTATAGCACACCTTGTATATGATTCCTAGCAATTTTTCACAAAAAAATAAGGATGGCAAAAATGCTCATCCTTATATATCAAGCTTAAGCGAAGCCTCCTCGGCAGCTTCTTTTTTAAACTCCTCGATCCTGTCCGGACTCACCGTCGGCAGGTCATCAAGGGAGGTTACATTAAAGCTCCTTAGGAACTCCTCCGTTGTACCGAAAAGCAGCGGCCTTCCGGGTGCCTGCAGCCTTCCGAGTTCGGTAATGAGTCCGTATTCCACCAGCCTGTTTACCGCCCTGTCGCAGTTGACTCCCCTTATCTTTTCGATCTCAAGCTTGGTGACAGGCTGCTTGTATGCGATGATCGACAGCGTTTCGAGCATGGAATCGGTAAGCGAATATGACTTCGGAACCTTGGCTATCTTTATTAAGTGTTCGTACATCGATGCTTTCGAACACATCTGCACAGATTCCTCAAGTTCTATAATCGTAAACCCGCAGTCATTATCGTTGTCGTACTGCCCCTTAAGGCCTGCGACAAGCTCCTTTGTTTCCTCCACATCACGCCCGAGTACTCCTGCAAGCTTTTTGTATTCGACCGAATTACCCACCGAAAAAAGTACCGCGCCGATGACCGCCCTGGGATTCTCAACCGGCACCACAGCCTCTTCGCTATCCAAAGATCCTCCTTCTTCCGGTGTCTCTCCTCTTTCGGGCAGCACTTCGTTATCTATATCTTTGTCTATATCATTATCCGTAACGGCATCAACCGTTACCTGTTCGTTTTCCTGCGCCACTTAACACACTCCGTTTAAACACATCAGGCCGCCATCTTTGAAGTTATCATAATATCGTCAAACAGTGCTTCCTGCGCTATCATGACCTGACCGACCTTGATCATCTCAAGGATAACAAGGAAGGTGACCACGATATCCATCTTCGATCCCTGTTTCTGCAGAAGATCCTTAAAGCCAAACCTCCTGTGCCTCCTTATATAATCCTCAATGTATGCAGTCTTTTCCTCGAGGCTTACCTCATCCTTCTCGATCCTTCCGAACTTGCTCCTTATGGGATCGATCTTATCAACCTGCCTTTTCATCATGGACTTGAATATCTGGTTAAGACGTGCAAGGTCCATGTCACCGATGAGCTGTTCGTAATCGATGGGCTGTTCGTATTCCTCGATCTCCCTTGGCATTGTGGGCTTTTTGAAAAGCGTCTTGCCCGCATCCATATGCATGTCCTTAAGCTCATACGACATATACTTGTACATCTTGTACTCAATAAGCTTCTCGACAAGCTCGGCCCTGGGATCCTCTTCCTCGCCTTCCTCATTTACTTCCTTGGGAAGCAGCATCCTGCATTTTATATCAAGAAGAGTCGCCGCCATAACAAGGAACTCGCTCATAACATCGAGATCCTCATTTTCCATCTGCTTTATATACTCAAGATACTGGTCAGTTATAAGCACAATGGGGATATCGTAAATATCCACCTTGTTCTTTTCAATCAGATGGAGAAGCAGATCAAGCGGCCCCTCAAAAACCTGTAATTTTACATTAAGACTCATATCATACTTCCTTTGTCGTTTTATCGCTTTCCTTATACAGATCTATGATAACAACCTCGGCCTTGTTGAATATCCTTATCGGAACAGTGTGCGTTCCGAGACCCCTGGTTAAGATCATCACCGATCCGCCTTCTTCAAACACCCCTGCGTCATACTTCGGAAACAGCTTAAGCTGAGGGGATATAACTCCTCCCAAAAAAGGAAGGCTTACGATGCCTCCGTGCACATGGCCGGAAAGCACGTAATCCGGCTTCCATGCGGCATACTGGCTAAAATGCTCCGGATTATGCGCTATCAGTACGGAAACCTTCGATGTATCGTTTTTCCCAAGCTTTCTTTCAAGGTAGTCATCGGGGAAATGCCTTGTCTTAAACCTCCTGTAATAATCGTGTTCAAGATCAAGTCCGTAGAAATCCACTCCTGCTTCCTCCGCAGATGCCTTCTCATCGATAAGAAGCGGAGCACCGATCTCACGCAGCCTGCCCAAAAGCTTCTCAAACTCTCCCGGATGAACCTCGGGACACCTCCGCAGCTTCTCCTCATGATTACCGATACCGTAATAAACGGGATACTTCTCCGCTACGGCTTTTATAAACTTCAGTGCTTTGGAATCATGATAACCGGGTTCAAGGCTTGAAGTAACCATATCACCCGCGAAGATCACTGCATCGGGAGCTTCCTCATCAATGGCCGCTAGTACATCCTTATTACCCGCCGACAGCTCACAGTCATGCAGGTCGGATATAAATGCCATTTTAAAATGTCCGACCTTAAGCTTGCCGTTTACAAAGCTGTATCTTACTACCTTAAACCCCTTGCTTTCCCTGTAAACAAAAAGAACAAGCAACAGCAACACAACTATCGCCGCCGCGGCATAAACCGCCTTAAGGGATGCGATCACAACCACCATATATGGTACTCCCTCCACAACATGTTGTATTATAACACAACCAGTCCACAAAATCTAGCACAAAATAAGAAATCCTCCGAAATGTTCCGGAGGATTTCCTTAATTATCACATATAGATCATTAATTGTATTTACGCTTCCTTGCAGCTTCGGATTTCTTCTTCCGCTTAACGCTAGGCTTCTCGTAATGCTCTCTCTTACGGATTTCCTGCTGGATACCGGCCTTGGCACAGTTCCTCTTGAAACGACGAAGAGCGCTATCTAATGTTTCA
>JAILJC010000063.1 GCA_024694965.1 Lachnospiraceae bacterium | reverse complement strand
CAACTGAAAAACCGGATGAACAAGTTCTGTACTCTCGTTCCATCCGGTCTTCAGGATATCTCTATATTGCTCGGCGGGGTTTGCCTTATAATAAAGGACTACTTAGGCGTCGATTATTCGGCTCCGAACAGTGATTTCATGGTAAATTAGTTCAGCCGCCCGCGAGCCCGGTCATATTACAGTATGCTTCTCTTTGCCATCCGCGCAAACAATCCGTCTTTTTTCATCAGTTCCTCATAAGTTCCCTGCTCTGCGATCTCACCCTTATCCATAACAATGATGCGGTTGCAGTTTATGATGGTTGAGAGACGGTGTGCAACGGATATCCTTGTTATTCCCATACGGTCAAGGTTATCTTTTATTATCTTCTGTGAAATATTGTCAACGGCCGATGTTGCCTCATCAAGGAATAGGATCTTCGGTTTTCTCATCAAAGCTCTGGCAAGTACTATTCTCTGCTTCTGACCGCCCGATATCATGGCTGCATCGGAAGAAAGAAGGGTGTTAAACTTCATGGGCATTGCCTCAATATCCTCAAGCACGGCCGCATCACGTGCCGCCTCCGTAACTAGTGTCATGTCGGCATCGTTTGAAAGGCCGATGTTCTGCCGTATGCTGCCCGTTACTACGGCCGCATCCTGCATGACCACGCCAAACTGCCTTCGAAGGGCCTTAATGTTGAATTTACCCAGCTCAATGCCGTCATAACATATATACCCGTCCGTAGGGGTCAGGAAACCCAGCATGAGACGCATCAGTGTACTTTTTCCGCATCCGGAGGTCCCGACAATGCCGACATATTCTCCCGGTTCGATCGTAAGATCGATACCCCTTATAATGGGATTAGAGTCTTCGTTGTAAGAAAAAGTAACATTTTTAAGTTCGATCTTACCGGAAATGAAATGCTCGCCCGCCCCTGTTTCCGTCTTTTCCATAGGTGCCGAGAGAATGGCATCTGCAAACTTAAGATGGGGAGCTGCACCCGCCACTTCGGCAAACGAAGCCGCCATGCTGTTTAAATAGCTTATAATAAGAGTAAACGATGTTACCATGGCAGAAACATTTTCGGTATTTTCCAGCTTTGCACCTGCAATGTTTAAAAAGATAATAATCAACCCGATACCGCTTAAAAGCGTGCCTATCATGCTTATCAGCTGATTTATTCCTTCTATCGACTGGAATACCCGCATCTTCTCGTCATATGCCACCGCCATCCGATAGTACATCTTCTCTTCAATACCACCGGTTTTGATCGCTTCAATGTTATCAAGGACCTCTCTTCGCATGGCACTGAGTTTTGCGTCGCTGCCCCGGGCCTGTAAGGTTTTTTTGTATACCAGATACTGCATAATAGACACAAAAATGACCTCACCCACGACAAGTATATATATGATCGCATTATTATCATGGTCAAGCGTTGTTGTGACCCTCAATACCATAAGGCTCTGTACAAGAAATACGATTCCCCCCATCAACGACCCAAGGATCACATCCACGGACGATGAAAACTGCAGCAGCAGCGAAATGATCCTGCTCGAAAGCCTTCTTTCATGTGCTGCGTCCATATCCAGGATCCTTCCGAGTATCGTTGCAATAACAAAATGTCCGACTCCTATCTTCACGCGCAGCTTTGTAAGGTTGACGCATACATTAATGATCAAACCTCCGAAAACACCCATGACCAGACTTATCGCCAGAACATATATCCCACCCTCTTCTCCGTTTGGTATAAGGGTATTGGTCATATAACCTGCAGCGGACGGTATGATAGCCGATATCAGGGTTCCGAAAAGAGTCAGCAGAAAGAAGGCTGCAAATTCTCTTTTCTGACGCATGGCCGCCCTTAACAGAAGCTGCTTCCCGTTCTTTATTCTGTCGCCTGCCTTCGGGATGATATAAACGCCATCCCCGGCAAACTCTTCGGATTTGGTTTTATCCACTTTGTATTCTTTGTCATCTTCCGGATCCAGAATCCAGTAAGTTCCAAGCTTAAAACGCAGGATGACCGGATCCCTGTTTTCTCCGACAAAACCGATAAAAGGACCTATATCCTTTTTATACCATTGATAATCAAGGTCAAAGTAGCTGGCATAAACATTCTCGACATCCTTAAGATATCCCAGTTTATCATCGGATTTTTCAAGATGCGCCTCATCGATAGGCAAGACATTCCCGGAAACGATCTCTGTCAGACGCAGAAAAGCATATGCAAACTTATTCTCATGATTAGATATAAGATCCTCCCTGGCGCCCACCAATTCTCCGTAAAGGATCCTGTCTGCACGTATACGGTCTGTATTATTCACATTACTCATCATTTTCCTCCGATGTCATAAGCTCTCTGTACATCCCTTTGGCTGCAGCCAGTTCATCATGTGTACCGCGTTCGACGATCCTTCCCTTATCAAGGACGATGATCTCGTCACAATCACGGATGGCTGACAGCCTGTGTGCAACTATCAGTGTAGTAATATTCATCTTACGGATATTCATCATAACCTGTTGTTCTACGACAGTATCCAGTGCACTAGTCGCTTCATCCAAAATAAGGACCGACGGCTTTCTGACCAGTGCCCTCGCGATCATTATACGCTGCGTCTCACCTCCGCTGAAGCTGTTATCTACCGGGCTTATCATTGCGTTAAATCCATCCGGATGAGCTTCAATGGCGTCAAAAACACAGGCGGCTTTGGCTGCGAGTGTTATGCTTTCCATATCTATGCTCCGGTCAAACAGGGTTATGTTCTCACGTATCGTCCCGGTAAAAACATAAGGTTCCTGACTTACCACGGCAATAGCATCCACCAATGCGCTGCGGTTTATCTTCTGCTGAAGTGTTTCACCGAACGTTATGCTGCCCTTCTGGGGAATATACAGACCTTCTATCAATTTGAGAATGGTACTTTTACCCGAACCTGAACCGCCGACAAATGCAACGCTGCCTCCCTGCCTGACGCTTACGGAGATATCTTCGATCACCGGAGGGAGAGCCGTATTGTATCCGAAAGATACATTTTCAAGCTTTAATCCGGAGGCATCCAGATTTACCGATTCTTCGGCATCTGACATAAAAGCAATGTCTTCCTCCTCTCTTTCGATATCCTCAAGGGTCCTTATCTTTACTTCCTGTCCCAGATATGCAGAAAACTCGGCGATCATTGTAACTATCGGAGCAAACACGGACATAGCTATACTCTGACAGGCAAGTACTTCACCGACTGCCAGGCGGCCTCGTATTACCTCCGATGAACCGGCAGCGATAACAACCACCTGTATAAGCAGCGGTACAGCTACCGGAATTGCCTGTAATACCGATAACAACTTCTGTGCATGCATGAGCGCATTCTGCCATGAACTGTACTTGCGGACGCTCTCAAGGAACGATTCGTCCTCGATCGCTACGGACTTTATCGTTTCAAACAGGCGCACATTCTGGACTGCGGAGCTGTAATACTCACCCTGAATAGTGGCAGACAGGACAATGGCAGATCTGCTTGCTTTCAAAAGCCATATTATTACCGCTATCAAAATTGCGATGATCATAAGTGTCGGAACGGCAACCTTCAGGCTGTAGACAAACAGAAGAAATATATAGACAAAAGAAAAAATAAAATCCAGCATTATCGGGATCAGCCTTGACGATACAAAATCCGTCAGCCCATCGATATCATTCAGATACATACCGATGGTAGAATGATTTCTGGTCCCGAAATAACCCATCGGAAGCCTCAGCAGTTTTCTGGTGATACGCCCTGTCAGATCCGCCGAATACAAACGCCGGAACTTAAGATTGACATGCCTCCGAATTACCAAAAGGCTTGCCTGCAGGATGATCACTATAAAAAACGCAAGGAAATAACCTGTCAGCTTGGCATTTTTAAGATATGGCAGAAAGTAATCCACAAAAAGGATCGTAAACACGGGCATGATCAATCCCACTATATCTATCATAAGAGTAAGTGCTGCAAGATAGATAAGCGCTCCCTTGCGGGCCTTTATTACTCTGGACACCAGGTTGTACGGATTATATGGTTTACCGCAAGGTTCAAAATCCTCGGTACATTCAAGTTCCAAAACCACACCCGAAAAACTGTGGGCAAATTCCTCTTTCGTTACGCGTCTTCTGCCATATGCGGGATCGACCAGATATACCCATTTTTTATCCAGCTTTTCCACCACAAGAAAATGAGAATAATTCCAAAACGCTATAAGCGGAAGTTTTCGCCCTGTAAGTTCAGGATCCGCACGATAGGCATCTGCCTTCATACCGTGTTTCTCGGCCGCAGCCATGATATAACTCATCCTGCTTCCGTCCCTGGATATATGACAATCTTTCCGCATGGTCGTAAGGTCAATATATCGTCCGTAATATCCGAGTATCATGCATAAAGAAGCCGCACCGCATTCTGCCGCTTCAATCTGAAATACTTCGGGAACTCTTCGCCTGAATTGCTTCATTTTTTTCTCCCGTTATTCGTCAAAAATCACCTGATACGGATGCATTTCATCAGAAAAATAGGTGACTTCACAAACTTCATTACATACCAGTGAACTCTCTCTTATTTCAGAGCCAGCTTCAACCCGGCTGTTATATTCATCCATATCGATCCCTATCAATACCTCGTATTGATCCTTATCGCTTTCATAAAATGCCTCAGACACTCTTCCCGAACCGGATGAGAGATGCATCTGATATTCGGTAACCGGAAGTTCCGATACGGTTAACACCTTACCGTGCAGGAGTCCCTCGGAGTTTTCGGGGGCTCCTTTTACTGTTATGTTCACATCCGTACCGCGACTGATCATATTGGCATAATCAACAGTCACATAAGACAGTACATGACTTACGTTATCATTTTCAGCTGCCATTACTCCCGCAAGAGGAGTTGAAATGTTACTCTGCTCCCATCGCCTTATCATTACTTCGGTCACAAACCCGTCGAAAGGTGAAACAACGTCGTCTGATCTTGACATCATCTGCTCAAGACTTAAGTTTTCTTCATCATTTTTCGGAAATACTTTTAAAAGAACATCACCTTCTCGCACAAACTGGTTTTCTTTTACACATATTTCCGTCACTATGGCATCCTGGGGATAATGGATGAGTATGGCATCATCCTCGGTAGTCAACACCCCTTCCGTAGAAAAAGAAGTTTTAAACATTCCGAAAACAAACCAGTAAAGAAGCGCTGCAAGAAGTATCAGCGCTGCTGTCAACAACAGCAGCAATCCTCTTCCGACCATAACCGGCGCCAGGCCGCTTTTGCGTTTTTCTTTTTCAGGCATATTCCACTCCTTTCAAAACTCCCCGACAACAAATTTGCCGCTTCATTTAAGTATGTCCATTTCATCTTTTTCGGGAATCAGATTTACCCGCTTTATTGTATCTGCATCAAAAATATATCCGTACTCCGAACCCATATCAGCGATCAGCTCATTTTGTCTTTTATCTTTCCCGCATCTTTTTTCCGATTCCTCCTCCATCCTGTCACGTAATTCCGGATCGGTCATCATCCGGCCGAAAAACTCCCTGTAGCTTAGCTCCATTGACTTTTCCTTTGTGATCTCAACCGTAAGTGCCAGATACTTTCCGCTTAAAAAAACCATCAGTTTCTGCCCACACAGATTGTTAAGTGCTTCCTGTACCTGCCCGGCAGCATACTGTTTTTTCTCCCTTTTAAATGATGTCAGTATCTGCTGTACCGAAACAGGATGGGTCGCTGCCAGAAAAACATCCCTTAAAATACCCGACAGGGAACCGTTTCTTTGTGTGCTTATACTCCTTGTATCCGTAAAGTAAAGAACTCCGTCTTCGTCAAACGAGTCAAGCCTTACCAAATGGCTGCCGTTTCCCCATTTCTTCCTCCATTGATCGACGGCTCTGTTAAGACCGATCTTATCAAGGACGATAAACGGATCATCCTTCCTGTTTTCATCAATATAGTGAAAAGCTATCTGTTTTACATATTCTTCATCATCCGGTGAAACAAACTTAAATACCGGATCCGGTTTGAGCTTAAGCCCGTATTTATCCTGCTCATTACAGTAAACGCTGTTGCGCATATAAATGATATCCGAGCAGTTCTTCGGCGGCTGAAGATGCTCAATGAGTGGGATCAGCTCCCTGTGTATCCGATAATCCTCCGTCGTCTCCCCCACCGTTCCCGTAAGGATATTCCACAGTATTATCATATCATATTTTGCGGCATATTTTAGCAGAGCAATATTCTGTATTCCCGTGACACCTTTGTCAAGAAGCTTAAGAACATGATCCGACATGCTTTCCATACCGGGCTGGAGAATGGCATACCCCGCTTCTTTGAGTTCCCGTACCTGTTCTTCTCTTATGTTTGCTTTTACCTCAACCGTAAAATAGTACTTTTCTTTTGCTTCTTTAAGAGACGGTATCACTTCTTTAAACCACTCGTTCGGCATTATATTGTCGGCAAAGCAGATATGACGGTTTTCGTATTTTTCGGTTACCTGTCTGATCTCATCAAGTACCTTTGCGGCACTTTTTTTCCGGTAGCATTTGCTCTGCCCGTTAAGTCCGCAAAAGAGACACGGATGTTTATCCCCCCACCAACAGCCTCTTGATGTTTCAAGCACAAGCCTCATTTCCGCCCTTTTTCTGAAGAGATGATACTGATCGAAGCCGAACCAGGAATGTAACATTTCCATATAATCATCGTAGTCCGGAATCGGGATGGCATCAAGATCCTGTACTATCCTGTGCGGCGGGTCATCAGGATACGGACCCCCCTGCTTTATCAGGCCGAAGGGCAGTTCGCTTAAGGTACCGTCTATCATTTTCCCGCATACCTCTGCGAATATATCATCACTCTCCCCGCAAAAGACATAATCAAGAAAAGGAAACTCCTTAAGCATCGCGATACCGGCATTGTCAAAGCAAGTAAAGCCTCCCATAAAAGTAATAATGTCCGGACGCTTTTCTTTTATCCTTCGTAAAATCGCCAGAGCCGCGTTTCTCTGTTCGAACACAGCTGTACAGCCTACGACTTTCGGGTTTCTTGCAAGCAGCCTTTCAACGGTTTTCCCTGTTTCCTCACCTGCGATCCTGACCGCATAACGAAGTACATTCTCCATATACAGGTGTTCCGTGATATTATCCTTATCTCCAAGCTGAAACCCGATAAAATCATCCATTGAATACCCGTTTTCTATCCCGGCGGCTTCGTTGAAAATGTATTCTCCAAAAAAACCATGGAGTGAACCATGATATATCGAAGCAAAAGCCTGGTCCGAAAGAGCATTGCTGAAATACATGTTTGCGTAATCCACATAACATGAAATCCCGCTGCTTTTAAGACAGGCTTTTAATATTCCCAATGCAAGAGAAGGCATACACCCAAAGGATACGGGCGGCATGACCAGGCATACATCCGCCTTTTTGATCTCAGGAATCATGTCCTTTATCCTCCGTTAAGCGCTCTACTTCCCCGATCTCCAAATCCGTTTGATCCTACGGTGTGACCAGTGACAGTATCGCATCCATCAGAATTTCGTTTTCTTCCGGTTTTAGTCCGGTAACAAGCAGGTTTGAGCCGCCTTCCCACTCCCATATCCGATTATCCTTAAGATGATCCGTAAGGTAGTCCCTTCTTTTTTTAAGCAGCTCTGTAAATTCAGATATCTCTTCTTCCGACATAAATGCCTTTGCTTCCGGTTCTTCGTATACACAGTTAAGACGTTTTGTATCCGAAAGAAAGCCAAGTTCTATATATCGTTGTTTTTTCTCATCGGAAATTGCCTTATTACTCAGTGAAAAAAATCGTCCGACAGGATAAGCAGAAACATCCTTTAATCTTTCTTCTTCAAACAGATTCGGTATATAGGCCGTCGGAATCCCTCCAAGATAATCCTGCATCGGAACGATATTGTCATACATGGCCTGAACCTTTTCAAGCAAAATGTCATATCTTTTCTTCCATACATCGGCATCCCTGGGATATATCCCGGTAGAATAAGGCACCCTGTCCACATCCATAGCCGTGACGGATGCGATGATACCTCCCTGCCTGCATACCCTTATCATTTCTCTGAGGGCCTCGCGGTATTGCGGCATGGAATTAAAGAATGTATGTGATACCACTATATCAAATGACTCCGGTTCAAACGGCAGCTCCTTTGCATCTCCCTTTAAAAAACAAAAGCCGCAGCCGTTCTTTTTCCGATCCGGGATCTTTTTTTGTGCCGCATCAACAAAATCTGGATCAAAATCAAGTCCGGTAAAGGTCACGTCTCTAACTGCCTCAGCCAGGTAATACGTAAAAGCCCCTGTTCCACAGCCGACATCCAATACCTTCATTCCCGGGCGCAGACCGATCTTTTCCACTATATAACCACGCATATCTTCATTGAGTATAAACATGCGTGTTTTTTCCAGATACTCTTTATTCTGAAAATATCTTGACCATTTTTTCATTTTCTTTTTCCCACTGTCCTGATCCGCTATAACGACGGGATGATATCAGGTCTTAAATAGCGGCAGATACTGTAAAGAACACCCGGCATGCCGTGGAACAGTCCTGTTTCTATACAGTCGGCAGGTATCTCCTCACCCACTGCGATATGCTCCTGTAATGCCAGATATCTGCTAAGATCGTCCGCCCTTTTACGAAGATTTTGATCCTCCTTTGCAATAAGGACCTCCGCCGCCCGGTAAAGCCTGCCGGCATTTCCAAACCTGAGCGAATTGTTTGAGCAAGGTATCAACAGATCCGGGGTAATATCAGAAGCTGTATGTATCATATCGGCCCTGACCGCATTTATGATCTTTTCTTCCGTACTTTCCCTGTACTCCTGTTTTGATCTGATACAGTTTAAAACCCTGTCATATATCAGAGAAATATCATCCGTTTTAAATTCTTCCGGGATTTTTCCTATAGCATAGAGCATTCCCATATTGCCATACATAGTGCCTGTTTCACCGTAACTGAGCTGCAGCTCTTTTTTAGCGATGTATCCCACGTATCCGAGCGTTTTTTCAAGCTGCTCGGCAGTAAGGGTCTCCATCCTGTAACACATTAAACATCCGAGAATGTACCCTGCCGTTCCGTCCGCGAGACCCAGTTCGCGTGCGG
This sequence comes from Lachnospiraceae bacterium, assembly GCA_024694965.1. Taxonomy (GTDB): domain Bacteria; phylum Bacillota; class Clostridia; order Lachnospirales; family Lachnospiraceae; genus UBA2868. The sequence continues at coordinate 7,293 of JAILJC010000063.1, read as the reverse complement.
TCAGTGCCGCAGCCGATCCCACCGGATCGCACAGTATCTTTACTGCTTTATCGATCGCCTTTTCAACCAAAGCAGTTGTGCCGAATATCCTCTTATAAGAGGACAGGGCAATAAGCGTCCCCAGGTTTCCTTCGAGTACCGCCGGTGACATAAGGGGTATATCACTTAAGATATAGTAACGCTGTTCCCTTGATACGGCAGCACAATGAATGGACAGATCAAAAAGCTTTGTTAATCTGTCCGCCATGCAGGCAAGGCTTTCCGATAATCCTTTCCCATCTGAGCCGTATTCCGTAACCGCACTGTCAGCGCCTGCGTCCGGCCGCACCCCTTTAAGCGAGAACCTGATCCTCATCTTTTCATTTTCGATCAGGCTGTCATCGATCACGTTCCACTCTTCTGCCAATCCGTAAAGCGACTCCCTGTCAGGAACCTCTTCGAAAAACGGAATATCGAGCAGGTCAAGTTCCTTCTGTTCCTTCTGCATAAGAGTCACACATTCTTCATGTGACAGCAATTCATTCTCATAAAACAGTTTTCTTTCCACAAGTTCCCTGTAGCGCGCAGGATCGCTCTGGGGCTCTTTGGTGCTTAGCCCCGTTAGGATCTTCATGTACGAAGAAGTAGGGCGGACTACCATCCGCATCGGACAGTTTTCAAACAGATCAACAACTGTTTTCACTGCCTGTTCCCTGTTATAAAGTACGGTTCGCAGGGCTTTTTCAAAACCGCTGCATATCTCTTGGGTATACCCGTTTCCGGTAATGACATTTCCTTCAAAAGTCGGAAGATTGGATGTCCATGGCAGGCTCTGGCACAGCCCGGCGAACCCGGCCTCCCTGAAGCCCGGCAGAGGGAGCATTAACGGAAAAAGAGACATTGCACTTACTGTATAAGCTCTTTTTCCACCGGCCATGCGAAAAAGAAGACATCCCGGAGGCGAGATCACTGTTTCCATATCCACGATCACGGGCTCACTGCCCCTTGAAATGATATTCTCACAGTGCAGATCGTTTCCCTTTAGGAGATATATCGCTCCCATTAAAAATCCGGCCCTTCTGAAATAATCGGCAGCTTCTTTCCTTTCTGCCAAAGGATATGATTCAACAAATTCGCAAAATGCACCGCTTTTTGTCTCAACGGTTACCGGTGTTACAAACGGATGCTCTCCGGCCTCACCGGCCAGCCATGAGATCCATGCATAGAATGCATTGTCGATAGCTGTGTGATGCGGTTTATAGATAAGACAACTGCCGTCTTCAAATTCAATCTTATGTACGCTCTTTCCCCCGTTATGCCGGTCGGAAGCCGATGCGCAGATCTTCCTTATCTTTTTAAAAGGTTTATCTCCAAACAAACGCGGCCAGGCCGGCTTAAGCTCGTTACATACGGCATCGATCACTTCCTCCGTGTGCCGTATCATAAGCCATGTGAAAATAACGACCTGTCTTGCATAGATAGGATAAGCATGCGCCATGGAGTAAAATAGCCTTCCGTCCGCTATCACCGGCAATGCTTTTTCATTCATCCAGTCCATTGTCGGCAATGTTTCATTACCGGCAAGCTTACGTACTTCTTCCAGCGCAAATGACCCAAACAACTGTGACAGGGCCTCATAAAATGAGGATTCCCATTGCGAAAATGCCTCCGGAAGGAAAAAACCGTCTTCATATAATCCTGAAAAATGATGCCTTACCGCATTAAAGAAAAAGACAAAAGGCAGTTCCATAGGATTACACGGCTTTCTTTCCCCAAACATAAACTCCGCTTCCGTGTCACAGCCTATTCCTTCGTAAATCTTTAACAGTTTATCATAGCAGTCCTTAAATTTCCGTTCCCGAAGCTTTGGATCGTCATCGGCATCCGTAACAAGCGACCGTTCAAATATCTCTCTGAATTCATTCTCGCTAAAAAGCATTTTTCCTACCTGCCTGTTATATACGGTCTTTCAGCATATTTCGGATATCATTAAGATCAACCGGATTTTCATTTTCTTTTTTAAACAATATCTTATAAAAGTCGTGTATCTCCTTATAACAGCTTTTGCCCTCGGTTATCTGTGTACATGCTTTTTTGCCGCATATGGGATAAAGCTTTTCAAGCACAAGCTTCGGATCTCCGAATATCTCCTTTACCCGTTTAACATGCGAAGGATAAAGGCATTGTACTACCTGGTATACACGTTCCTGAGTTTCTCCTGCAGCAAGTCCTTTCATCCATGTAAACACTGCCCTTACAAAAAGCCTGTCATCTTCATTTCTCATACCGCCGCTTACTGACTGCAGGTATGAAAACACATTTACACATTCATCGATATTTCCAAGCCTGTACATACAGGCCGCATATAAAAGATCCGCATCAAAAGGCTCAAACGGAAAACTGATATTAAAAAACAACTGACTCAATGAATTTAATGAATTTTCAATAACCGAACCCCTTCGTGACGCGGCAAAGATCGCGATATCCTTTACCTCTTCATCGCTTAGATGATCTATCCTTGTAAAATACTCCTGGACCCTGTACCAGAGGATATTATGCTTTATCTCAAGGAAATCCACGGGCCTTACTTCCGATATTCCGGTCGCATATATATTTACTGCGGGAAACCCCAGATACGATGCATCTCTTACGAATATCCTTGATCCAAGCTCCTCCATCAGGCTTATCATTGACCACATCATCTCACGGTTTGACCTTTCGTTTTCAGTCCCCCATGGAATAAACTCATAGCTGGCGTCATCCATAAGGAGCTGGGCCGGCATATTGGTCGATGTCACCTTGATGCTGTTCCATTTATCCATGCGTAACAGAGCATTTGATTTTGTAAATTCTGGCCTGGAATTGTTGCAGAAGCTCTGAAGCCTGTTTCCCTGCATGGATTCCGTGAAAACACGCTCCATTGCAACCGCTATATTGGGCTGTGCGCCGAATTTCACTCCGAATCCTCCTGTGTTCAGATCGATGACCGCACCGCAGACAACCGGGAGCTTCCGGTTAAGAGAGCAGTCCATTACCCGCACCTTATATCTTCCGCTCTTTTCAATATCGTCGATTATCTTTTTGATATGAGGAAAGCCGGCGATAAAATCCATAGGTATGACAGGAGGAATTATGTTGCCGTCGAAAATCTGCATCTGTGCATATCTTTCAAGCAATTCGGACAGTCCTTCCACCATTGCTTCCTCAAGCGTATTTCCGGCGGCAAGACCGTTGCTTCCCGTAAACATCAATGTCCATGAAGGCAGATACTCAACCTTGTCATCCCTTATCGAATAGAAAGGCATGGTAAGGAACTTTCCGTCAAGCTTCACGGGTGAGAGTTTTTCTATAGCGGCGTTTACCAGATATTCAGCCGAAAAAAGCGGATTATCGGAATTAACGGTAGCCGCGATCTTCTGCTTTAAATATTCCGCCACATACGGCTGCTCGGAACTCCATACGTCATAAAGCGGAAAATCATCATTTAAATAATCTTCAATATCCGGATCGTCAAACCTGGGCATCGCGGAAAATATCCTGTTTTCCATACGTTCCATCATTTCTCCGTAAGCACTTGCATGACTAAGCTCCTTAGTCATTCCCTTACCGTTTGTCCCAACAAATCCGCTCAGGGGACCGTCTATGGTAAGGCGGCAGGAATAACAGTCCTCCAGATCCCTTTCAAGCTCTTTCATTGTTGTTGTAAATCCAAGTGACCTTATGATACCTTCCGCCTTGCGGATCGTTTCTTCGGGACTGTTTTCCTTTCCTCTCATTTTCCACTCGTTCATCTGATGCCCTCCTTAAAAGCCGCTGTTTATAGTAAAAAATTATCCATTCCTGCAAAAAGCCGGAAACATCCCTTCGGATATTTCCGGCTTAAAAAACTGATCATATCATTCTTAGATGGCTGCCGCTGCTGCTATAGAAGCAGTTGTTGTAATCGTCACTGTCGTAATAGTGTCACCACCGCCAACGATAGCATCAACATCTGTCTTGTCAAGTTTCGTTACAGACTCATTGATCTGTGCAGCTGCTTTCTTAAAATCATCAAAGCTGTCTGTCAAACCAACCGACTTAAGTACATCGTATACCTGCTCGGGTGTCTTGCACTCAGCCTTGGTCTTAGCGGCCAGTTCCTGATTCTCGTTAAGTTTTGCAAAAGCCTCCTGTGTAGTCATAGAATATCCTCCTTTTATAATCAGGCAATATCAGCCTGGGCTTTGAATTGCGAAACAATTATATCATGTTAATCTTTTTATTGTAAATCTTTTTATTGTAAATCTTTTTATTGTAAATATTTAATTTGCATCTGTTTATCAGAACAGCGATTTCATCGTGGGATAAAGCTGTTTGAAATACTGATAACGCTTCTCGTACTTAGCTGTAAGCTCAGCGTCGGGCTTAACCACATCTATTACCTTTACAAGCTTGTCAGCCGCTTCCTCAACCGATGCGTACTCACCGCAGCCGACAGCCGCAAGTATGGCCCCGCCGTAACCCGGGCCTTCCTCGGACTCGATAACTTCAACCGGGATACCCAGTACATTGGCCATCATCTTCTTCCATAAGGGTGACTTTGCGCCGCCGCCGCATATCTTTGTGCTTTCGATCTTAATGCCCTGTGACCTTGCAACCTCAAAAGAATCACGGATACCGAAGCATACGCCTTCAAGAACGGCCTGTGTCATGTCAGCCCTCGTGGAATCCATTGTCATTCCGATAAATACGGCCCTTGCATCGGGATTGTTGTGAGGTGAACGCTCGCCCATCAGATAGGGCATGTAATACACGTGATTCTCGCCGAGCTTATCATCGGTGATCGGTGCCTGCTCCTTTGCAAAGTCAGTCGTCCCGATTATATCCTCCATCCACCATTTGTTGCATGAAGCCGCGGAAAGCATGCAGCCCATCAGGTGATAATGTCCGTCCGAATGAGCAAATGCATGGAGCGCGTTCTTATCATCAACCGTGAAATCCTTGCTTGAAATAAATATCGTTCCGCTGGTTCCGAGCGAGATGTTGCAGCGTCCGTCGCCTACGGTTCCGGTACCTATAGCCGCAGCCGCATTGTCGCCTGCGCCGGCGATGATCTTAACTTCCTTCGGGAAACCGAGCTCATCCGCGATCTCGGGCTTGATGTTTCCCACTACCTCGTAGCTTTCGAATATCTTCGCAAGCTGTGATTCCTTAACGGAGCAGATCTCCATCATTTCCTTTGACCAGCATTTATTCTTAACATCAAAGAGCAGCATGCCGGAAGCATCCGATACATCCGTGCAGTGAACTCCCGAAAGCTTGTATGCAAGGTAATCCTTGGGAAGCATGATCTTCTCGATCTTCGCAAATTTGTCGGGCTCGTTCTCCTTCATCCACAGGATTTTAGGTGCCGTAAAGCCTGCAAATGCGATATTTGCCGTATACTGCGACAGCTTGTCTTTGCCGATCACGTTGTTTAAGTAATCCGTCTCCTTGCCGGTACGTCCGTCATTCCACAGGATCGCGGGGCGGATCACGTTATCATCCTTATCAAGTACTACAAGTCCGTGCATCTGTCCGCCGAAGCTTATGCCTGCGATCTTACTCTTGTCGCACTCGCTTGTAAGCTCCTTAAGACCTGCCATTGACTGCTCCCACCAGTCCTCGGGCTTCTGCTCCGACCATCCCGGATGCGGGAAGCTTAAAGGATACTCCTTCGATACGATCTTCTCAATCTTTCCGTTTCCGTCCATCAGCAGCATCTTAACCGCACTTGTTCCTAAGTCCACACCAATATAAAGCATACCTTTCCTCCTCCTTTTGGATATTACTTACAATTCAACACTTACCGAAACCGGCTCAACACCGCACAGCTTAACACTTAAAGCATCGGGCTGGCTTACACCCGCAAACAGGGTAAAGCTCTTTGAATCAAGTACCCGCCTGCCCTCTTCGTCGTACTCCATAAATGCCTTGCCGGATATGGGAAGGATCACTTTTTTCTCCTCGCCGGCGTTAAGCGCTACCCTCTTAAATGCGCACAGGCTGTGGTTCCTTACCGCAAGCTTTGATTCATTATCCTTTATGTATATCTGGATCACTTCTTCCAGTTCACGGTTGCTCTCATTCCTTATTGTAACCGTCATTTCAGCCGTTGCCGCTTCAAGCGCGGATGCATCGCCTGCCGCCGCCTTTATCGCAGCAGCAGCAAACTCGGCTGCTCTTATCCCTGCCTTTCCGTATGTCAGGCCGAAGCCGAACGGGTACTGGGCTTCATGTTCCATATATCTGTAGGTCCTGCCCTTCATCGAATAATCGGTGAATTCGGGAAGTTCGTCAAGTGAATTGTAAAGTGTGACAGGCAGCTTACCCGACGGTGACTTTTTACCGAAGAGGATGTTTGCAAAAGCCTTTCCGCCGAATGCTCCGGGATACCATGCCTGGATTATCGCCTTAACGTTGCTGGCTTCCTTTGCAAATTTAAGATCCATTGCGGAACCTGTCATGACCGCTATAACTATGGGTTTGCCGGTAGCTATGATCGCCTTTGCAAGCTCCATCTGGGATTCCGGGAAATTAAGGTCAACCTTGTCACCCGATGCATAGCTGTTACCCGTATCACCCTCTTCACCTTCAAGGGTTTCGTCAAGACCGAGAACAAGCACAACTACATCCGAATGAGCTGCGACAACCTTCGCCTCAGCAAGCCTGTCGTTCTTCACCGCAAGCGGCTCCACCCTGTCAAGGTACAGATGGCAGCCCTGCGAATAAAGTACGTTTGTGTTGGAGCCCACTTCATCCTGGATACCTTCAAGGAGTGTTACATACCTTGACGAGGTTCCGTGATAGTTGCCGATGAGGGCCACCCTGCTGTCGGCATCGGGTCCGATAACGCCTATCGTATTAAGCTCACCCTTGTTGATCGGGAGAAAATCATCATTCTTAAGGAGCACCATCGCCTTCTCGGCCACCTCAAGTGCAAGCTCCCTGTGCTCGCGGCATTCCACCTTTTCATAGGGGATCTTGTCATATTCGCTTGAATCAAACAGACCCAGCATGAACCTTGTGGTATACAGGCGTACACATGCCTTTGTAATATCTTCCTCTGTAACAAAGCCGTCGTTATAAGCCTTCATCATATGTATGTAGGTATTTCCGCAGTTAACGTCGCAGCCCTTCTTAAGTGCCAGAGCAGCCGACTCCTCAACCGTCTTTGTTACCATATGGTGCTCGTGGAAATCCCTTATAGCCCAGCAGTCCGAAACATAATGGCCTTCAAAGCCCCATTCGCCGCGGAGTATGTTTTCCATAAGCTCGGTGTGTGCACAGCAGGGT
>JAILJC010000028.1 GCA_024694965.1 Lachnospiraceae bacterium | reverse complement strand
CAGATAAGGGAGTAAGGAGGAAGTACAGATGTTAGTACCGTTAAGCTGGCTTAAGGATTATGTTGATATAAACGTGTCGCCTGATGAACTTGAGGAAAAGCTGTTCTCATGCGGCTTTGAAGTTGAAGAGAAATATGAGGTCGGAAGGGATGTAAGCAAGGTGGTCGTAGGACTTGTGAAGGACTGCGATCCCATACCAGACACCCACCTTCATCTTTGCAAGGTTGATGCGGGAACTTACGGAGAGCTGCAGATCTGCTGCGGCGCCGATAATGTAAAGACCGGAGGCAAATATCCGCTCGCACTTATCGGTGCAACGGTGTATGCGACGGCAAAAGATCATAAGACCGTGGAGGGAGTGATGACGATAGGTCAGGGTAAGCTCCGCGGATATGATTCTTTCGGAATGCTCTGTTCCGGTGTTGAGATAGGTCTTACGGAAGACATGTATGAAGGTGCGGGATATAACGGATTGCTTGTGCTTCCCGATGATGCACCCGTGGGCGAGGATGTAAAACCGCTCCTTGGACTTGATGACTGGATCTTCGATATAGCGATAACGGCAAACAGGCCGGACTGTCAGAGTATATTCGGTATAGCAAGGGAAGTTGCCGCCGTCCTTGACAGCAGCCTTCATGAGCCTGCACTTGACTATCATGAGACCGATGTCAGGAAGGAAGCGTTTAATGTAAAGGTGGATGCCCCCAATGTATGTCCGAGATATATAGGGCACTACGTTTACGATGTTAAGATAGGGCCGAGCCCTGCATGGATGCGCAGGCGTCTTGCACTTATTGGACAGACACCCATATCGAATTTGGTTGACATAACAAATTATATACTCAATGAACTCGGACAGCCGATGCATGCATTCGATTATGCTTATCTTGAGGGAGATATGATAAACGTAAGGCGTGCTAAGAACGGCGAAAAGATAACTACTCTTGATGAGAAAGAACTTACCTTAAATGATAACAATCTCGTTATATGTGACGGCGTAAAACCTGTTGCGCTTGCTGGTATAATGGGCGGACTTAATTCAGAGATACTTGATAGTACGAATGAGGTTCTGTTCGAGGCGGCCAAGTTTGCAAGGGACAATATAAGAAAGAGTTCAAGGGCGCTCGGCAAGGTTTCGGATTCGTCCGCGAGGTTTTCAAAGGGTGTTGATGAATATACAACGGTAATGGCTATGAAGAGGGCACTGCATCTTATCGAGGAGCTTGACTGCGGTAAGGTAAGCTCAACTCATGTTGATGCCAATACCGGTAATACGACAGAGTCATCGGAGCTTAAGGTCAGTGTTAAAAAAGTAAACGGAGTGCTCGGTATCACGGTTCCGGATGATGAGATAGTAAGGATACTTAAGTCACTTGATTTTGCCCCTGTTTTAGACGGGGATGAGCTTACGCTTAAGATCCCTGCTTACAGGGAGGATATGGAGTCTTATCAGGATGTGGCTGAGGAGATAATAAGGATGTACGGCTACGACCACATCGTACCGACGTTTATGCCTACCGCGGAAGTAACTCTCGGAGGATACAACTTGGAACAGAGGAATGAACTTAAGTTAAAGCGCGCGCTTTGTGCGGCCGGTGCTTCCGAAGGAGTTCATTATTCGTTCTTCTCACCGTCATCGCTTGATCTTATAGGACTTGATGAAAACGCGGAGGAAAGGCATGCGATCAAGTTACTTAATCCGATAAACGAAGATCTTTCTCTTATGAGAACAACGCTGGCGCCTCAGATGATCCAGGCTATGCAGCGAAACCAGAAGAAGGGCATACTTTCGGGCCGCATCTTCGAGTTCGGCAATATATTTAAGGCGCAGGAGCTGCCGCTTACCGAATATCCGAAGGAGCTTGAGACAATATGCATAGGCTGTTTCGGTGAGGAAGAATCATTCTTTACGCTTAAAGGCCTCGTGGATGTTATCGCTGATACGCTTAATATCGATTTTGACTATGAAGCATTTGAAAAACCGTTCCTTCATCCGTACAGAACGGCAAAGATCATCAGCGACAGTGAGGATATTGGTTATCTTGGCCAGGTTAGGTATGAGCTTATCGATGAGCTTGACATGAGGGTGGCTTCATATGTTGCCGAGGTATCGCTTCATAAGCTTAAGAAATATTACGGAAAGGAGCAGACCTTTACCCCGCTCCCGAAATTCCAGGAGGAGAAGAGGGATCTGTGCTTTGTAATGAATAAGGACATTACCTGTGCTCAGATTGAGAAGGAGATAAAGGAAAGCTGCGAATATGTTACGGACGTTGAACTGTTTGATGTATACGAAGGGCTGCAGCTCGGACGTGACAGGAAGAGCATGGCTTTCTCGGTAGTATATACGCCGAAGGAAGAGGAACTTACCGCAGAAATGATCGACGGTTTTGTGGGAAGCCTTCTTTCCGGGCTTAAGGATAAGTATGACGTTGTTTTGAGAAGCTGATGGCGGAGGTTTTTATGGAAACAAAAAATGCTTGGGAAAATTACACATTAAAGCAGGCCGGAGAAGCCGAGGCTTTCGCTGCCGATTATATTGATTTTTTAAGTACATGCAAGACGGAACGCGAATGTGTTGACAGGATAGTATGCGAGGCCGAAAAAGCGGGATATAAGGAGCTTGAAGGACTTATAAAGGACGGAAAAAAGGTTAAGACGGGCGATAAGATTTATTCTGTATGGATGAATAAGTCGGTCGCACTGTTTAACATAGGTCAGCGTCCTATAAATGAAGGCATTAATATACTGGGAGCACATATTGATTCTCCGCGTCTTGACATAAAGCAGAATCCGCTTTATGAGGATTCAGGAATAGCTTATCTTGATACGCATTACTACGGCGGAGTAAAGAAATACCAGTGGGTTACGATACCTCTTGCGCTTCACGGAGTCATTGTTAAGAAGGACGGCACAACGGTCATCGTTAATATCGGAGAAGATGAAGACGATCCCGTTTTCTTCGTTTCGGACCTTCTCATACATCTTGCACAGGAGCAGCTTGATAAGAAGGCCGCCAAGGTCATTGAGGGTGAAGCCCTTGATATAATAATAGGCAACAGGCCGCTTGTGCTGCGGGGCAGGAACAAGGCCGAAAACGCTGATAACAAGGATAAGGATAAGGTTAAAAAGAATATACTTGATATCCTTAAGAAGAACTATGGCGTAGAAGAAGAGGATTTCCTTTCGGCGGAGCTTGAAGTTGTTCCGGCCGGCAGGGCAAGAGAAGCAGGGCTTGATAAAAGCATGATCTTAGGCTACGGACATGATGACAGGGTATGTGCATATCCTTCTCTCATGGCCATGCTTGAAACAAAAACCGTTAAGAGAACGGCATGCTGCATCCTTGTTGACAAAGAAGAGATCGGAAGCGTCGGAGCGACCGGAATGAAGTCGCACTTTTTTGAAAACTCCCTGGCTGAGATAATGGCTCTCATGGGTGATTATTCAGAGCTTGAGCTAAGAAGGACACTCGCAGCTTCATGCATGCTGAGCTCA
>JAILJC010000186.1 GCA_024694965.1 Lachnospiraceae bacterium | reverse complement strand
GGAAAGCTTAAAGAACATTTCAGGGTCGATTCGTTAAGCTGCTTTGGAATGGATGCGGATGAAGGAAGGCTTTTAAGTTCCGGCGCACTGATGATATATCTTTATGAAACACAGAAAAATTCTCTTACACAGATACGAACGATAAGATCATACGATGTAAGCGAATTCATGATACTTGATCAGGCCGCAAGGCGAAACCTGGAGCTTACGGAAACCATTAGGGACAAGCAGAAGAAGGGATCTTTACTCGGCGTTTTGGACAAAACAAGGACTGCCATGGGTGCAAGGGCTTTGCGTACCATGATAGAACAGCCTTTGATAAACAAGGATATGATAGTAAAGCGTCTTGATGCAGTGGAAACCCTTATTAAAAATGCGATAACACGTGAAGAGATCCGTGAATACTTAAATCCCGTTTATGACCTTGAGCGGCTTATGAGCAGGGTAGTGTACAAGTCTGCCAATCCCCGCGATATACTGGCATTTGGCAACTCGGTTAAGATGCTTCTTCCTATAAAACAGCAGCTTTCGGAATTTGACAGGGGCGTGCTAAAGGAGCTTTATGATGATCTTGATACACTCGAGGATCTGGCGCAGCTCATTACCTCAGCCATTTCGGATGAACCTCCCCTTCAGATAAAAGAAGGCGGGATTATAAGGGAAGGTTATAATGAAACCGTTGATTCGTTAAGAAACGCAAAACGCGACGGTAAAAGCTGGCTTGCATCACTCGAAGCGCGTGACAGGGAACGCACCGGTATCAAAAATCTTAAGATCAAATACAACCGCCTCTTCGGTTATTATTTTGAAGTCACAAGATCATACATGGAACTTGTTCCGGATGACTATATTAGGAAACAGACGCTGGCAAACGCAGAACGATATACAACGGATGAGTTAAAGGAACTTGAAGAAAAGATACTTAATTCGGAGGAAAAGCTGTTTTCGCTTGAATATGATCTTTTCTGTGAGATACGGGATAAACTTGCGGAAAACATAGACAGGATAATGAAATCGGCTTCAGTCATCGCTTACCTTGATGCACTTGCAAGCCTTGCATTTGTTGCCGAGAAGAATCATTACTGCAGGCCCGCGATCAATACAAAAGGCACGATCGATATTGTAAAGGGTCGTCATCCCGTAGTCGAACAAATGATAAGTTCCGATATGTTCGTAAGCAACGATACTCATCTTGACAACAGGGCCAACAGGATATCGATAATCACCGGACCGAATATGGCGGGCAAATCAACCTATATGAGGCAGACTGCGCTTATAGTACTGATGGCGCAGATAGGTTCATTCGTACCGGCAAAGGAAGCGGATATAGGAATAGTGGACCGCATATTCACAAGGGTAGGCGCATCCGATGATTTATCAAGCGGACAGAGTACCTTCATGGTCGAGATGACAGAAGTCGCCAACATATTAAGAAATGCCACTTCATCAAGCCTTCTCATACTTGACGAGATCGGGCGCGGAACTTCCACATTTGACGGTCTTTCAATCGCATGGGCAGTGGTAGAATATGTAGCAAACCCTAAACTCCTTGGAGCAAAAACCTTATTTGCGACGCACTACCATGAGCTTACCGAACTGGAAGGCAAGCTTGATTCCGTGAACAATTACTGCATCGCGGTAAAGGAGCAGGGCGATAACATTGTATTCCTTAGAAGGATAGTAAAGGGCGGTGCCGATAAAAGTTACGGAATACAGGTGGCGAAGCTTGCGGGAGTCCCCGACAGTGTTACTGAACGCGCAAAGGAAATAGTAGATGAACTTTCCGAAAACGATATAACAGTAAATGTAAAAAGTATAGCCGATAAGAACGAGTCAAATAAGAACAGGCGTGTAAAGCGCCTTGATGAGGTCGACCTTAATCAGATGTCTTTATTCGATACCGTTACAGATGACGATATCATAAACGAACTCAAGGCGCTTGACCTTGACAATATGACACCCATGGATGCTCTTAACACACTAAGCACTATAAAGAACAAGCTTGTCAACAGATGGGGATATTGATATGGACAGAAACATTATTGTACTTGACAAAGCCACAATAGATAAGATAGCAGCCGGAGAAGTAGTGGAACGCCCTATGTCGGTTGTAAAGGAGCTGGTTGAAAATTCCATAGATGCGGGTGCTGATGCCATAACCGTTGAGATAAAAGACGGCGGCATATCCTATATAAGGGTGACCGATAACGGGACTGGGATCCCAAAGGATCAGGTACGTACAGCTTTCTTAAGACATGCAACCAGCAAGATACGTTCGATTGAAGATCTTATAAGTGTTGGGAGCCTCGGCTTTCGCGGAGAAGCTCTGTCAAGCATCGCCTCCGTATCAAAGGTCGAACTGCTTACCAAAACTGCGGATGATTACACGGGAACAAGGTACATCATAGAAGGCTCAAAGGAATTAAGCTTTGATGATGTTGGTATACCTGACGGCACATCATTCATCGTGAGGCATCTTTTCTATAATACACCGGCACGGCGTAAGTTTTTAAAGACCGCACAGACTGAAGCCGGATATGTGAGCGATTTTATGGAAAAGATAATGCTTTCACATCCTGAAACGGCCTTCAAGCTTATAGTCAATAATACAACAAAGCTTCAGAGTTCCGGTAACGGAGAAGTTGCTGATATAATTTATTCACTTTACGGCAGAGATATGTCCGCAGGGCTTATCCCCATAGAGTCAGGTGACGGCGATGTAAAGATTTCGGGCTTTGTTTGCAGGCCTGAACTCGCACGAGGAAACAGGAGCTTTGAGATATATTTTGTAAATAGGAGATACATCCAGAGCACACTTATACGGCGCGCACTTGACGAGGCATACAAGCCATATCTTATGCTGCATAAGTATCCTGTCGTCATCCTATATTTCGAAATTTCTCCCGAGCTTATCGATGTTAATGTACATCCCTCAAAGAAGGAGATAAGGTTTTACGAAGGAAATTCCCTGTATGACCTTCTTGTAAAAAGCATAAGAAATAAACTGTCCGAAAAAGAACTTATAGTTGATATACATGAGAACGAGAAAAACACCGGGCAGATCAATATAAGCCGTGATGCTATCCGGCCCGAACCTTTCGAAAGAAAGACCCTTGATTCTTTTGCTCCGAAATCAAGACCGGAGGCCCCTGAAAGCACAGAAACAACTTACGTTGAAGCGGCTCATTCAGAACCGGATCATACGAAAACGGATCATTCGAAAACGGATCATTCGGAAACGTTTGAGCTACAGTCATTTAATGATCCGGTCCGGCCTCAGGAAGAAAAACCGGTTCAGCTGTCCATGTTTGAAGATGGCTTCCTCAGTACCGAGGGCATTAAAAAACATCGTATGATAGGCCAGCTTTTTGAAACATACTGGCTCATAGAAATGGACAATAAGCTGTACATTATAGACCAGCATGCTGCTCACGAAAAAGTCAAATACGAACGTATCCTAAAGCAGTATGAGAGTGGCAGCGTATCCTCGCAGCTTTTAAATCCGCCGATAGTTGTGACTCTTACAAAGGCAGAGGAGGCTGTTGTTTCCGCATATGCAGAAAGTTTTCGCAGGGTAGGATTTGAAATAGAACCCTTCGGCGGCAACGAGTATTCTATCCGCGAGATACCTACAGAGCTTTTCGGCCTTACACCTTCCGAGTATTTTCACGATCTTCTTGATGAACTCATGAATGATAAGCGCTCAAAGAACATAGACGCCGTGGATCACAGGATTGCTACAATGGCGTGCAAGAGTGCGGTGAAGGGCAATACTTCAATGTCGCTGCATGAAGCCGAAGCACTTATAGATGAACTCATGACTCTTGATAATCCTTTCAACTGTCCGCACGGACGGCCAACGATAGTATCGTTTACAAAGTCCGAGGTGGAAAAGATGTTTAAGAGGATCGTATGATGAAAAGGCTCATAATACTTACCGGTCCGACGGCTTCCGGAAAGTCGGGTTTATCATTGCGTCTTGCAAAGGAACTTGGCTGCGAGATTGTTTCCGCCGACTCAATGCAGGTATATAAGCATATGGATATCGGTACCGCAAAGATATCTGCCGGGGAAATGCAGGGCATTCCCCATCATCTTATTGACGTACTTGAGCCCACCGAAGAATATAATGTTACACGGTTTAAGGATGAAGCCGAACTTGCGCTTAAAGATATTTATGATCGCGGCAGGCTCCCTCTCATAGTCGGAGGAACGGGCTTTTATATCCAGGCGCTGCTTTACGATATTGATTTTTCTGATACCGCACAGACCCCTTACCGTGAATCGCTTTTTAAAGAGGCCCGCGAAAAAGGAAGCTTATGCCTGTATGAAAAGCTGAAGGAATGCGATCCGGATGCTGCCGTCTATATACATGCAAACGATGTAAAGCGGATAACAAGGGCGCTTGAATACTATCATGAGACAGGGAAGAAGATATCGGAACATAATAGGGAAGAGCGCCGCAGGACATCGCCTTATGACTTTCGGTACTTTGTCCTTAACAAGCCCCGTGAAATTCTTTATAAGGATATAGACGACCGGGTTGATGAAATGATAAAACGCGGTCTTGTAGATGAAGTAAAAAGGCTTAAAGATCTTGGCTGCAAAGCCGACATGGTGTCAATGTACGGACTTGGTTACAAGGAGATACTTAAATATCTTGACGGTGCGATAAGCCTTGATGAAGCCGTTTATATCATAAAAAGGGACACAAGACATTTTGCGAAAAGACAGATAACATGGTTTAAGCGCGAGCGTGATGTAATATGGATCAATAAAGATGAATTTAATTATGATGACGATAAGATAATTGATTTTATGCTTGAAAAGATAAACAATGGCAGAGTCACGGAGGAAGTATGACGGATATTAAGGAAATATACAAAAGCCTGCACATTGACGATGATGTGTATGAATATGCCTTAAAGAACCTTGATTCTTTAAAAGAAAGGTTTTTAAGGATCGACGAGACCGCGGAGTTCAATCAGCTTAAGGTGCTTAAAGCGTTTCAGGAATGCAGGGTGAGCGACGCCTGCTTCCAGGGTTCGAGCGGATACGGATACAATGACCTTGGAAGGGATACTCTTGAAAATGTTTATTCCAAAGTTTTTAAGACGGAGGATGCTCTGGTGCGCCCGCAGATCACATGCGGTACCCATGCTTTAAACGTCGCGCTCTCTTCAAACCTGCGGCCCGGCGACGAACTCCTTTCACCCGTAGGAAAGCCTTATGACACGCTTGAAGAAGTGATAGGTATAAGGGAATCGTGCGGTTCACTTAAGGAATACGGTGTAAGCTACAGGCAGGTTGATCTTAAGGCTGACGGCTCGTTTGATTATGACGGGATACGCAGAAGCATTAATGACAATACAAAGCTTGTGACCATTCAGCGTTCAAAGGGTTATCAGACAAGGCCCACACTGTCTGTTGATGGGATTGGAGAGCTCATCTCTTTCATAAAGGGTATAAAGAGCGATGTGATATGCATGGTCGATAACTGCTACGGCGAATTTGTCGAAAGGACTGAGCCTTCCGAGGCAGGGGCTGATATGATCGTCGGATCCCTAATAAAGAATCCCGGCGGAGGACTTGCGCCTGTAGGCGGCTACATAGCAGGTAAAAAGGAATGTGTGGAAAAGGCAGCATACAGGCTTACTTCTCCCGGACTCGGAAAGGAAGTCGGAGCGTCGCTTAGCGTTACGGGAAGCTTTTATCAGGGACTGTTCATGGCCCCAACCGTTGTAAGCTCTGCACTTAAGGCTGCGATATTTGCGTCATCGATGCTTAAGGAACTCGGATTTTCGGTATACCCCGAACCCGATACATTAAGGCATGATATCATACAGGCAGTAACACTGGGCAGTGCAGAAGGCGTGATATCTTTCTGCAAGGGCATACAGTATGCCGCACCGGTTGACAGCCACGTAACCCCCGAACCCTGGGCAATGCCCGGTTATGACTCTGATGTGATAATGGCTGCAGGTGCGTTTGTCTCGGGTTCTTCGATCGAACTTAGCGCAGACGGCCCGATAAAGGAGCCTTATGCCGTATATTTCCAGGGCGGACTTACCTTCCCACATGCGAAATACGGAGTAATGCGTGCCATACAGCAGCTTAAGAACGACGGCATTATAGACAGCAGCGCGCTTACGGTATAATTCATATATACATACAGTCGTTTTTATGGTAGAATATTACCATATATTGTGTCCAAAGGGCATCGATATACCATAATTTGAACTCTTTTGGAGGAGCATTGTGGCGATAAATGCTTTCGGTATCGATCTCGGTACCTACAACATAAAGATCTATAACGGTTTTAACGATACTATAAGTTCTCAGAAAAACATGATCGCGATACAGAAGGTGCTTAATAAGAAGAACCTATTCGCTTACGGCGACCATGCATTTGAGATGTATGAAAAAGCCCCTCAGAACATCACGGTTTCATTTCCTGTCATAAACGGCGTCATTGCGGATATAAACCATATGCAGGTGCTGCTGCGTAATTTCTTAAACGATGTTACCGGCGGCAATATAAGGGCAGCTGATTACTATATCTCCGTACCTACCGATGTAACGGAAGTTGAGAAGAGGGCGTTTTTCGATCTTGTAAGGGAATCAAACGTAAAAGCACGCAACATCTTCATTGTCGAAAAGGCGATAGCTGACGGCGTCGGACTCAACGTTGATGTCATCAATTCCCAGGGCATACTCGTTGTCAATATAGGTTATGAAACAACAGAGATATCGATCCTATCAATGGGCGGTATCGTTTTGAGTCGGCTTATCAAGATAGGCGGCAAGAAGTTCGATGAAAACATAAGAAATATAATCCGTAAGGAATACAACCTTCTTGTGGGCATAAAAACTGCTGAGAAGGTTAAGATAGCTCTTCCCGAGCTTGAAGAGTCTCAGGAGGATGCAGTGGTTTACGGAAGGGATATCGTAACGGGACTCCCCGTAGAGCGCAGTATCCCTACAAACTTAATCGAGAAAGCGATGAAGGAAAACTTCGAAACTATCATAGACAGTGTACGTGTTATCTTGGAACGTACGCCTCCGGAGCTCGGTGCGGATATATACCGAAACGGCATATTCCTAACAGGCGGTTCTGCGGGGATCGGCGATCTTCATGAGCTGATAGCATCAAGCACGGGGCTTAAGGTTAATTTTTCGGTCAACGGCGAGGAGAGTGTCGCATACGGATTATCCCAGATAATCAAGAACGAACAGCTTCGTTCGGTAGTATATTCCATGCAGGATCAAAACGCCTGACCTTTTTTAAGGATGGTTCAATGGCTAAAAGAGGATACGGAAGGAAGATTATTTCTGTTCCCGGTAAATATGTTTTTCTGATCTTAACTATTCTGTGTGTGGCGATGATGCTTTTGTCATTCACCACCGACTTTATAACCGGTCCGTTCGAAACGGTTGCCGGTTATGTTATAATACCCTTTCAGAAGGGCATCGGTTCTGCCGGTGCCTGGCTTAACACACGTTCCGAAAACATACGCAGGATAAACGAGCTTAATGAGGAAAACAAGGAGTTAAAGTCACGCATTGACGAGCTTACAATCCGTGTGAACGATCTCCAGCGCGACAAATACGAGTTGGCCGAATTAAGGAGCCTTTTCCTTCTTGACGAACAGTATTCGGATTACGAAAAGATAGGGGCTCGTGTTATAGGCAAGGATACGGGCAACTGGTTTTCATCTTTCATCATTGACAAAGGCAGCAAGGACGGTATCAAAACAGATATGAATGTGATGGCCGGCTCAGGCCTTGTCGGGATTGTTACAAATGTCGGCCCCAACTGGGCTCAGGTTCGTTCGATAATAGATGACACATCAAGCCTTTCCGGAATGGTGATGTCTACTTCCGATACTCTTATCGTTTCAGGCGATCTTACGCTTATGGATGACGGTTATATCCGTTTTTCACAGCTTATCGATGAAGAAGACATCGTAACGCAGGGAGATCAGGTGGTGACATCCTCGATCAGTAACAAATATCTTCCCGGAATCTCGATAGGATATATCACCGAGATCCAGCTTGATCCCAATAACCTTACCAAATCGGGATATTTAACGCCCGTAGTGGATTTCAAGAACTTAAGCACTGTGCTTGTCGTAACTGATCTTAAGGAGGACTTAAGGTAGGTATGCTTCGTAAACTGGTTGTTTTTTTAATGATTATCGTCGGGTACCTTCTGCAGACCACCTTGTTCAAGGCTATTTCACTTGCCGGTATCGTACCCAATTTATTGCTTATCATAACTTCATCCTTCGGCTTTATGAGAGGCCGGAACGAAGGCATGGTCATCGGCTTTACGGCCGGTCTGCTTGTTGATGTTTTCTTTGGTTCGATCCTTGGTTTTTATGCTTTTGTTTATATGTTCATAGGCTTTTTGAACGGCTTTTTCAGAAGGATATTCTATCCCGAAGACATTAAGCTGCCAATGATTCTTATAGGTACAAGCGAACTTCTGTATTGCTTTATCTGTTATACGTTTTTATTCCTGCTGCGCGGAAAGATGCACCTTGGGTATTATTTCGTGCACATCATGCTGCCGGATATTGTATATACGGTGCTTGTGACTCTTATTGTATACAAGGGTATCCTTTTCGTTAACGAATGGCTTGAGGAATATGAGAAGAGGAGAGCTTAGGCTTGCTTACCGATATTAAAGAATGGATAAAAAACGTAATATTCTCTCGTCTGTTTCTGCTCGTTATCATAATCGGAGCTTTGTTTTTTGTACTCATCCACAGGCTTTTTGTTCTTCAGATAATAAACGGTGAGGACTACTTAAACAACTTTACCCTCACTATTAAAAAAGAAATTTCACTCCCCAGCGCGCGCGGCAATATATATGACAGGAACGGTGAACTTCTTGCATATAACGAGCTGGCTTATTCGGTGAACATAGAGGACAATTATGAATCCTCACCCGATAAGAACGAGAAGTTAAACGATGTCATAATCAGGACAGTCAATATCATAGAATCATGCAACGATGAGGTTAACAACGATTTTAAGATAATCCTTGATAAGAACGGGAGCTATGAATTTGCGGTTTCGGACACAAGACTCCTTCGTTTCCTTGCTGACGTTTACGGACATCAGAAGATCGATGACCTTTCAAATGAGGAACGGAGTTCAACCGCGGATGATGTAATTAGGTATCTTTGCAGCAAGGAAAGGTACCAGATAGGAAAAACCACTTACGATGAGGATGATAATAAGGAATTCGTTCCGATGGAGGGGTATACTCCCGAGGAGATACTAAAGATAATCACCGTAAGATATGCAATGAACACAAACAGCTATCAGAAGTACTTATCCACAGTGATAGCCTCACAGGTGAGTGACGAAACGGTAGCGGCCATCATGGAGAACAGCAATGAGCTCCAGGGCGTGAGCATAGCGGAAAATATGTTAAGGCGCTACAACGATCCCCAGTATTTTGCCCACATCATAGGTTACGTTGGTAACGCTTCAACCGATGACCTTAATGAACTGGCTGGTGCAGCGCGTGAATATGACATGACCGACACCGTCGGAAAAGCGGGTATTGAAAAGACGATGGAGGAATACCTTCAGGGTACCAAGGGGAAAGATGTTGTTTTCACGGATAATGTGGGAAAGGTTTTGGAAACCGATACACATGAAGATCCCATCGCCGGATCCGACATATATCTGTCGATAGATGCGGACCTCCAGAAGGCCGTATACAATATGATAGAGCAGAAGCTTGCGGGTATACTGGTCACCAAGATAATCAACATGAAAGAGTATAATAACAGTGAAGTTAAGTCATCGAACATGATGATTCCCATCGATGATGTGTATTATGCCCTTATAAACAATAACGTTATCGATATCACCGCTTTTTCGGGAGGCAATGCACATACATACGAAAAAGAGGTAAACGATGCATTCAATGCAAGGCAGAGCGAGGTCATACAGGCATTAAGGACCGAGCTCTTAAGCACGATGACTCCTTATAACGAACTCGATAAGGAAATGCAGGTATATGAAAGCTATATCGTAAGCCGCCTGCAGTCTTCCTCAATGAACGTGCTGTTAAGCGATTCTATTGATAAGGATGACAAAACATACATAAAGTGGACAACGGATGAAACGATAAGCCTTAACGAGTATCTGAATTACTGTCTTGCCCAGAACTGGATCGATTTCTCGAAATTCAGTGCTTACAGCCAGTACTCGGATACTTCCGAAGTGTATATAAGACTTGTCGAGTATATCTGCGATGAACTTAAGAAGGATACGGGTTTCAGCAAAAAGATCTACAAATACATGATACGGGACAACTATATATCCGGCCGGCAGCTGTGCCTCATACTGTTTGAGCAGAGGGTCATCTACGGTACGAGTGCCGAAAAACAGGCTTTGGAATCCGGCGCAAAGACACCGTATGAGTTCCTTATAAACAAGATTTCCAATATCGAGATAACTCCGGCGCAGCTTGCACTCGATCCCTGTTCCGGTTCCTGCGTGGTACTTAACACGGACGGTGAGGTTCTGGCCTGTGTCTCTTACCCGGGATATAATAACAACAGGCTGACCAATACTATAGATTCCGAATATTATGCGCTGCTGATGAACGATCTCTCAAGCCCGATATATAACCACGCGACACAGCAGATGACAGCTCCGGGATCCACATTTAAGATGGTTTCTGCTGTCAGCGGACTGTCCGAACACGTGATAAACTTAGGAGAACTTTTATCCTGCCACGGCGTTTATGAAATTGAAAGCCTTGACCTTGAAAAGAAGTGCTGGGTTTATCCCGGTGCTCACGGTGGACTCGATGTTGTCCATGCCATTGAAAACTCCTGTAACAGCTTCTTTTATGAAGTCGGCTACAGGCTGAGTACCAACCTGCATACAGAGTCGTACAATGAAAAGAAGGGCCTTAATAAGTTAAGGACATATGCCGATATGTTCGGCCTTACGGAAAAAACGGGCATTGAGATGGAAGAGAACGAACCGCAGTTCTCTGATACCCTGCCTATTGACTCTGCCATAGGACAGGGGTCTCATAACTATACGACGATCGGCCTCGCAAGATATGTGGATACTATCGCAAGCGGAGGAAACTGCTACAACCTTACACTTGTAAACAAGATAGTAAGGGCAGACGGTGAGCTTTTAAGGAGCTACACGCCTGATGTAAGGAACCGTGTTGAGATCCCGGCAGAATACTGGGAAGCGGTACAGACCGGTATGAACCTTGTCGCACGAAGGACGGCGGCATATAAGGGATTCCCGATAAGCGTTGCCGGCAAAACGGGTACGGCCCAGACATCTCTTTCGCGTACAAACCACGCCCTGTTTGTTGGCTACGCTCCGTTTAACGATCCAGAGCTCGCCGTTTCGGTGCGCATAGCTTACGGATATACTTCGGCAAACGCAGCCGCACTTGCAAGCGATGTCATGAAGTACTATTTCAATCTTGAGGATAAAGCCGTGCTCATAAACGGTATTGCAAATGTTGATGAAAATCTTGAAGTAATAGAAGACTGACGGGGGAGTAAAATGACTAATACAGTAATGATCAAAAGCTTTAAAAACGGCATAAACATAAAGCTCGAGCCTTCGGTTCCCTTTGAGGATATACTGACCGAACTTGAAGACAAGCTTAAGGCTTCGGCTAAGTTTTTCGGTCAGGCCCGCCTTGTTATTTCCTTTGAGGGGCGCGAACTTTCGGATGCCGAGGAAAGGCAGATAGTGGATCTTATTTCATCCTGCACCGAGATTGTCGTAGTGTGCATAGCGGGAATGGATGAGCAGCGGGAGATTCAGTATTTAAAGGCAGCAAACGGCTTTCTTGAGAGCAGCCGTACCAATGCCGGAAGGTTTTACAAGGGCAGTATAAAGGCCGGCGAAACCATTGAAACCGACTCAAGCATCATAATCCTTGGAGATGTCAATAACGGAGGTACGGTAAATGCTTCGGGTAGTATCATCGTACTTGGTACCCTTTACGGCCATGCCCATGCGGGATGCTTCGGAGATGACTCGCGTTTTGTAGTGGCACTTGACATCAAGCCTACAAGGGTAAGGATAGCCGACTATTCCGAGATGCTCAATCAGAAAAACGGGATGTTCCTTAAGAACAGGGCAGTGCCCAAGATAATATTTGTAAAGGAAGGCAGGATCTGCGCCGAACCCGTAAACGCCGAAACCATTGACTCTTTACCTGTATAACGGTGATTCTATGTTTAAGATTTTTTCAAAGTACAGCATAAGAAAATATAACTTTTTCCTTGTATTTTTAACGATAACGATTTCCGTCATCGGTATCCTCCTTATCGGCAGTGCAAAATCGCAGCTTATGGAGCGTCAGATACAGGGTCTTATCATAGGACTTGTGTTCATGATACCGATTTCGCTCATTGATTATCATTTCGTACTTAAGTTTTACTGGCTCGAATATGCGCTTGCACTCGTACTCCTTGTGGCAGTGTATCTTTTCGGTGACAAGGGCGGCGGCGCATCACGCTGGTTTACCCTGTTTGGCGTGCGTTTTCAGCCCTCCGAGCTGGTAAAAATATTATTGATTTTATTTTATGCACAGTTTATTATGAAACATGAGGAGAAACTGAATACATTTCGTATGCTTATATCCTGCGTCGTATTGATCGTTCCCCCATTTGTTCTGATCTTCAAGCAGCCGGATCTTTCAACCAGTATAATGATTCTTGTTATTTTCTGTGTTTTGATGTTCCTGGGGGGACTTAGCTACAAGGTCATTTTAGTAGTGGCGGCCGTTGCGATACCATCAGCTGTCATACTTCTTAATATGATCCTGACGCCCGGTCAGACGATAGTTAACGAATATCAGCAGAAAAGGCTTCTCGCGTGGATACAGCCTGAAAAATATGCATCCACCGAAGCTTATCAACAGCTAAACTCCATAACCGCCATAGGCTCCGGCCTTCTTCAGGGCAAAGGTCTTAACAATAACGTCATAAGCTCGGTTAAGAACGGAAACTTCATTTCCGAAGCCCAGACGGACTTCATCTTTGCGATAGCGGGAGAGGAGCTCGGTTTTATCGGCTGTTGTGCCATAATCATATTATTGTTCCTGATAGTGGTACAGTGTATCTGGATAGCTGTTCACGCCAACGACCTTGCGGGTCGGCTTATTGCGGGGGGCATGGCCGGCTTCATAGGTTTTCAGACGTTTATAAACATCGGGGTTACAACTATGATCCTGCCAAACACCGGCCTTACCCTTCCTTTCGTTAGTTATGGGCTTACTTCTCTGGTTACCATGTTCATCGGGACTGGACTTGTATTAAACGTAAGGCTGCAGTCGGATAATACGTTGTACTGACGGTGATATCGGAGGTATTTCATGAATATAGGTTTGATAGCTCACGATTCAAAGAAAAAACTGATGCAGAACTTCTGTATCGCTTACAGGGGTATCTTAAGTAAAAATACTTTGTATGCAACGGGAACAACAGGCCGCCTGATCGAGGAGGTCACCAACTTAAGCATACATAAATACCTTGCGGGCCACTTGGGTGGCGAGCAGCAGATAGGCGCCCAGATAGAGCATAACGAGATCGACCTTATGATCTTCCTCAGGGATCCCCTCTCGCCCAAGTCTCACGAACCTGATGTCAGCTATATTATCAGGCTCTGCGATATGCACAATATACCGCTGGCAACCAATCTGGCCACTGCAGAGCTGCTCATCAAATCCCTTGACAGAGGAGATATGGAATGGCGTGAAATGTACAAATAAAGCCCTTTGTATCACAATAGCATTCCTTTTGACTTCTGTCCTTACCGGCTGTGTGGGGACAGGCTATCAGATGCCGTTTGACTATAAGACAAAGCTTTCGGCGTTTAATTTCAGTTCGGTAAATTTCGAGGATACGGCCAAACCTTTTGCATATGACCTGTGTATCGCACCTGACGAGAATACCACAGGCGGTCCTGAGCTTTCCTCTACTGCGGCGGCAGGACTTTTCGACCTTAATTCCCGAGGTACCATTTATGCCAAAAATGTCCACAAACAGATGTATCCGGCAAGCCTCACCAAAACGATGACGGCCTTGCTTGCCTTAAAATACGGTCATCTCGAGGATACCATAACCGCTTCATCAGGCGTCCTTATCAGCGAACAGGGCGCACAGCTTGTCGGCCTTAAGGAGGGTGACAGGCTTACGCTTGACCAGGCACTTCATGCTCTTCTTATGTATTCAGGAAACGACGCATCGGTTGCCATTGCCGAATATATCTCGGGAAGTGTAGATGAATTCTGCGACCTGATGAATAAGGAGGCCCGTTCCATAGGCGCCACGAATACTCATTTTGTTAATCCACACGGCCTTTCCGATGAGAGTCACTATACAACGGCCTATGATCTTTATCTAATATTCAATGAGGCCATGAAATACGATAAGTTTAAGGAGATAATCGGAACAACCGAGTATTCGACGACTTACAGCGACCGTGACGGCAATCCAAAGGAGATGAACTTAAAAAATTCAAACCTTTATCTTACCGGCGAGAAGTCATATCCCGACGGCGTAAATATAATCGGCGGAAAGACGGGTACGACCAACATGGCCGGTTCCTGCCTTATACTGCTTTTAAACGATCAGAAGGGCAATCCGTATATTTCAGTCATATTAAAGTCTGATGACAGGGACAGGCTTTACAGCGATATGAACACGCTTCTTGAGCAGGTACCGTGATTTATTAGCGGTTGTTTTTTAAGTCGGAATCAACTATAATTGACATATAGCTTTTATAAAAAGGAGGAGATTACAATGATACAATTGATCGTCGGCGAAAAGGGGAAGGGTAAGACGAAGCATTTGCTGGAGAAGGTTAATGCCTCGGCTAAGACGAGCAACGGAAACATTGTTTACCTTGACAAGAACAGTAAGCATATGTACGAGCTCAATAACAAGATTCGCCTGATTAATGCGTCAGAGTTTCCCATTTCGTCTGAGGAAGAGTTTGTTGGATTTGTTTGCGGTATAGTCTCTCAGGATCACGACCTGGAGCAGGTATACTTCGACAGCTTTATGGATGTTGCATATATCAAGGACCGCAGCAGGGTAGAAGACGTAGTCAAAAAACTGGATAAGATAAGCGAACAGTTCAAGGTTGACTTTGTTATAAGCGTAAGCCTTGACAGCTCCGAGCTTTCCGACTATCTTCAGCCCAAGGTGATTGTATCTCTCTAATTACAAAAACAATTTAGCTGATCATAAAGCCTCGTTAAGCGGGGCTTTTGATTTTGTTTTCAAGGGGAAGTATAAGTGGCGGACTCAAGGCACCGTAACGGAAAGAAAACAAAAAAATATCGTCCACCTATCAATATCAATCTCGGTCTTATCATTTTCGGGATCATTTTTGTATACATAGTTATAGTTGTGGTCTCATATTTTAAAAGCGAGCATATCGCACCATATGAAGTCACGATGGGATCTCTTGCGGTAAACAACACCTACACCGGGGTGGCGCTTCGGAGCGAGACGGTCGTGGAATCCTCTTTCTCGGGCTATATCAACTACTATGCCAGGGAATGTGAGAAGGTCGCAAAAAATGCAATGGTATGCACTGTAGATGCCACAGGCAAGATAAACGAGCTTTTAAACAATGATCAGAGTGATTCTGTAAACCTTACAAAAGAGGATATGCAGGAGCTGCGTACCGCGATCTCTACTTTCTCATCGGGCTTTGATCCGTTAAAGTATTCGGACACCTACAATTTCAAGTTCAATATTGAGGGTACGGTTTTAAAGATCGCGAATTACAAGGTATTGTCTAGCATAGACGCATACAGGGCAGGCGATTATTCGGATAATGTCAACTTCGGCTATGCACCTGATTCCGGCATCATGGTCTATTCGGTTGACGGATATGAATCGCTGACTCCGGAAGATATGACGAAGGAACTTCTGTATAACGAGGATTACGAGAAAAAGCAGTTCTCCAACAATGAACTGATATCTGAAGGCGACCCTGCATATAAACTCATAACAGAAGAGGAATGGTCACTGCTCACCGAGATAGACGAGACAAAGTGCAAGGAGCTTGAAGAAAAAGATTACATTAACGTACGTTTCCTTAAGAACAACTATACTTCCTGGGCCGCCGTTTCCATCTTAAGGCAGGACGGTACCATCTTCTTAAAGCTTGACTTTAATAACTCGATG
>JAILJC010000128.1 GCA_024694965.1 Lachnospiraceae bacterium | reverse complement strand
GAAACCCACATGAGCGCATATCCCAAAAACCATGAGATCCCGCATGCAGCGAATTTCTTAAACGCAGCCGGAAAATCAGCCGGCGTTTCATCGTTACCGATAAGGATCAGGAGCCCAAGTACGGGAAGGCCCAGCGTGAACATCGGATAAGTCAAAAGATCCATATAACTCGTTAGGATTCCGGTTAACATAAAATAGCAAAACAGCAGGTCCTTATCTTTTATCCTGTCATAAAGCAGGATCAGGCCCGCAAGCGATCCGAAGCCTATATAGAAACAGGTCGAATACTGCAGGGCCATGGGCATTACGATCGGAGTCAGAAAGAAATACATCATAAGCACTGCCGGTATAAACCGTGCAAGCTTCTTTCGTATCAGTGCATAAAGAGTCAGGAAAACAAGGAGCAGCTGCCCCATGTGATTTAATATGCGGATATCCGAATAGCCAAAGAACAAAAGCAGAGGCTTAAGCACGATAAGAAAACCGTGCCAGTACCTTACATAGACATTCTCTCCGTCGGGCTCAACCTCCGAATAATAATCGATGAAAGCCTGAGCCGGACTCCTGCCGTTGTATATGTACTGGTGGCAGGCGATCGCGCGCCTGAACGGGCTTTCGTCGCATGTATGTGAAGCGGTATTAAGCATCGCACCGTCCGTAAACACGTCAAGCCTGCTGCCCGGGTATCCGAATATCTCCTCCGATAAGTCCTCATCTTCCTTCCGTATGGCCGCGACCGAATTGCCAAGTCCCTTAAGCCTTCCCTGCGGTATGCAGTAAACAAGCACCAGCAGGAGGTAACCCGCCGCCACCGAGCAGATGAGCAATATGAGCATATGTAAAGCCGTCCGGGCTGTCTTTCCCATTTATACTGTCCTTTACCTTAAGCTTCCTTTTTCGCAACTATGAAGATACGCTGCGATACATCATCGGGGTCTTCCCTGGTATCCGAATCCTTAACGAGCACTACCTTAAGCCCTGCCTCTTTTAAGAATTCATGCATCTGTCCCAGAGTATAGCCGCGCTGGTAATGCGTTTCGACAAAGCGCCTGAACACATCGGGCTCATCCTGCCCCACAAAGATGCTTAAGTCGTATTCGTTTATGCGCGTTTCGTCATCGTAATAATTCTCCCAGATGAAGGCGCAGGTTTCGCGATTCTCCGCTATCGTAGCATCACCCATTACTTTTTCATATTTGTAAACCGTGTTAAAGTCAAACATGAACAGTCCGCCGGGATGCAGGAATTTCTCCACAAGCTTGAAGGTACGCAGGACCTCATCATCGCTTAAAAGGTAATTGACCGAATCACAAACCGAATAAACGGTTCCCACGGTCGAGTAAAGATCAAGGTCTCTCATGTCCTGATTAATGTACAATATATCGTACTCTTTATCATCGCGTTTCTTTAATGCGACATCAAGCATCGCTTCGGAAGAATCAATGCCGATCATATCATATCCGCGCTTATACATAAGTCCGGTAAGCGTACCCGTTCCGCAGCCAAGATCGACCACAAGGTTTTTCTCGGATTCAAGGAGTTCGGCCTCTGTTAATTCCTCTTCCTTTACATCATACTTAAGCTCGTCAAAGCAGCCGGGCCTTGAGTCATGTCCAACAGGCTTTGATACGCCGTACTGCTTTATCATCCTGTCGATGACCTCACACCACTCCGTATAGGGGATGCTGTCCATCAGTTCATCGTATACGCTTGCCAGGGCCTCGTATTCCCTGCCGTCCTCACCGTATTTCATATGGGCTTTCCCTCCCTGTTTATCTTCTGAAACAACTTAAAACCTAGAAATATTCCTTCGCAAGTTCCTCAAACTTGGGCAAGGAATTGACTATCGTCTCGTAGGCAACGCAGTAAGCGATGCGCACATAACCCGCACATCCGAAGGTGCTGCCCGGAACCACAAGGATGTTGTACTTCTTTGCGGCATTTACAAATTCCTTATCATCCTCTGTCGGAGTTTTCATGAACAGATAAAAAGCGCCCTCGGGCTTCTGGCATGTAAACCCGGCTTTTACAAGGCCTTCGTACAGGGTGTTCCTGTTCCTGTCATAGTATGAGATATCGGTCTTTTCGTTTATGCACTTTGCAACCACCTTCTGCATAAGGGACGGTGCATTAACATATCCAAGGATCCTTGTTGCGACGCCGGCTGCACCGAATACATCGGCATAATCGTCAACCTCCGACGGGATCACGATATATCCGATACGCTCGCCCGGAAGTGAGAGTGACTTTGAATACGAATAACCGACTATCGTATTTTTGTAGTACTTCGGAATATAGGGAACCTCAATATCCCCGTAAACGAGCTCCCTGTAGGGCTCATCCGATACAAGGTAGATGCTTGTGCCAAACTCCTTCTGCTTCCTTTCAAGGATGTCGGCAAGCGCCTTTATCGTAGCCTCCGAATAAACAACACCGGTCGGGTTGTTCGGGGAATTAACGAGCACGCATTTTGTCTTATTTGTTATCTTTGTCTCAAACTCATCAAGCTTTGGCTGGAAGTCAACCGTGTTGGGTGATATTTCTATGAGCACGCCGTCATAGTTGGAAACATAATTCTTATATTCACCGAAATAAGGTGCAAAGGTTATGACCTCATCGCC
>JAILJC010000106.1 GCA_024694965.1 Lachnospiraceae bacterium | reverse complement strand
AACAAGAAGTGGGTTGAAGTGGATCCTTCGCTCTATACCGTAAGCTACATAAACAACCTGAATAAGGGATCGGCAACGATACTCGTAACAGGAGACGGAGAGAAAGCGATAGGAAGCAAGACGGTTAAATTCAGCATCAGCGCGATGCGCTTCGAACTCTTCAGGCTTATCTTCGGGAAATGAGTCAGGGGACGTTTCAATTGACTTGCTATATGGTAATCAGTAGACAGCAGGCTAATAGCCTGCTGTCTTTGTCTGACTGATTTCTTGGAGGTGAATGATTTTGCCGTTACTGTATTCAAGCCCTGGAAAATGATATAAAGGAAACCAAGAAAAAGCTAAAAAATATTATGCAGGCAGTTGAAGACGGGATTTATAACGAAACTACGGCAATGCGAATGAAACAGTTAGAGGAGCGTAAGTCACTTTTGGAAAATGACCTTTTCCTACAAAAAAACATAAAAAAGAATGAGCTCACCGAGTTGCAAATTGTTAAGTATATAGATAAAATAATGGATATAAAGGATGTGACTAATCGCAGAAGGCTCTTAGATGTGCTGGTCGACAAAATATACTTATATAATGATAAAGTGGTGATTAGCTGTACTTATACAGAGAAAAATAGAGAAATCTGGTTTGAAAAGTTTGAGGAAGATAAGAAATTTAAAGAATTAATGGATGATATATCGCTTGAAGAGCGAGATTATTCGTCTTGGCCATGGAGCCATGAAGAAACGCTTAAGAGTCTTATCGGCGAACAAAACGATTTTTTTCGATGAGCCGTTCTGTATCTTCGTGGTCAGGTCCACTATAAAAAAGATCGTATCATATTAAGAAAGAAGGGCAGAATGATGAAAAAAGCTATGAAACACTTTGCATGTTTATTGGGGCTTTCGGTTGCGATAACGGCAGCGGCACCCATGATGAACGTAACAGCGTATGCACTTGAGGATGACGGACTCGTTTTTGCTGAAGATGACATTGAAGTTTTGTCGTTGGAAGAAGATGACAATGATCCTTCTTTCTTGCAGGATGCGGATATTACGCCTTTTGCGGATGGCTTCATATCCGAAGAATCAGACGATGCCGGAGAGATCGAAGATATCGATGATGCTTCATCTATACCGGATGTTGATAAGGCGCTTGAGTCAAGGACCACAGGCAGCGGTACGAAATCCGATCCGTGGAACTATGTATTCGGTGAGTCGGTATCATATGGCGGAGGACCGAATTTCGAAAACTATTACTATTTTGTACCGGAGGCTGACGGTGTCATTACCGTGGAAGGCTGCACACCCAGCACGGAAGGTGCTTATCTTTCGGTCATTGATATTCTCAGTAATGACGGCAATATTATCCTTACCGAATACATGGACAATCAGTCTGCATTAGCTTACTTCGGTAAGATAGGCGTAAAGGCGGGAGAGAAATATCTCGCATATCTTCACAGGGGCGGATTCGAATACAAGTTTAAACTCACCTTCGAAAAGAGCGATCTTTATGAAGCTGAGTATGATTCGATAAACAGTTATAAGAATATGGAGCTGAATAAGGAATACAAAGGCTCTCTCAGCATGACAAATGACACATCGGATTTCTATCATTTCAGCCTGACAAAAAAGAGCAAGGTCAACATATATCTTAGCGGTAAATATACATGCAAGGTGACCGTATACAGTTCCAATACTTTCGATAAGGACAGCGAGCTGGGATACGACTGGAGCAACGATGGAGGAAAGCCGGTTCTTTCAAATGACCTGCCTGCGGGTGATTACTATATGCTCATAGGCTCCTCGGATGGCAATCATAACACTTACAACATTGAGGTTAAGGGCAAGGCTTCTTCATCGGGCGGCAAGGAAGATCCCCAGACAGGCGAAGCAACGATCAACGGCGAGGCGGTAAAGACGCTTAAGGCAGCATTCAAATTGATAAACGATCCCTCAATGGATTATGTCATCGAATTAAAGACAGACATGATCGGGGAAAAGGATCTTACGATTCCAAATAAAGCCAGATCGGTTGTCATTAACGGTAACGGGCATGTGATCGAGATCGCAGGCAGCAAGGTTACTTCCAATGCCCCGCTTACTCTTAACAACGTGACTTTCCGCGCAAAGAACAAGAAAGGCGAAAAGGCCAAATTCACGGTAAACGCAAAGAAAGATCTGACGATAAATGACGGCGTTTCGTCTGATGCTTTAAGCACCACGTTTAACGTTCCTTCGCAGCTTGTTGTAAACGGCGCTTTGGCAGCTGATGTCCTTAAATGCAATTATCTTGAATTAAACGGCAAGATCACCGTAAATCCCACATGCAAGGTCACGGTTTCAAAGGGATTAAAGGGCAACAACGGTACATTTGAACTTGTTGATACACCGAAAAATCCGATAGCTTTAAACGGTACTGCGGAAGGCAGGGTCTTTTTCAACGGTTCAAAACAGCCTGACGGAACACAGCTGCTTAAATGTTCAAAGAAGAAGATCAGTGCTGATGCGTTAAAGTCGGTGTTTGATGTGACCGGGATAAGGTCAAACGAGATAAATACCTATTTATATTATTTCTCCGGAAATAAAGTCATGATCTTCGGTGAAGCTATAGTGTATGAAGGCACGGGTTATGGCTTGTGGAAGGATGCTGTGGCGCAGATGAATATCGATAAAAAGGCAGGGGCAAAGGAATTTTCGATAAAGCTTATAGCAGACGTTAATGTGAAGGGTCCCTTCAAGATGCCGGCAAAGGGATATGAAAGCCTTAAGATAAACGGAAACAGCCATACCGTAACCTTTACCGGTGATATTACGCTTACCGGTAACACGGAGTTTACCGGACTTACGCTCAAAAAGGTCAATAAGAAGGGTGAAAGCGTTCCGGGTAAGATCAAAAAGGGTAAATATACATACACAGGCCCGGAGATCACGCAGTAATATGACAAGGGTTGTAATGTTTTTTACTTATGATATATAATGGTCAAAGTAATGGGGCATTAGCGCAGTTGGGAGCGCGCCACACTGGCAGTGTGGAGGTCACGGGTTCAAGTCCCGTATGCTCCATTATTTTTGTGTGACAATATTGGGACGGAGAATAAGATCGATCCGGAGGTTTTTATAATGAAAAAGAAAACGGTTTTAAGGCTTGGCTGCGCTGCGCTTTCGCTTATCATGCTTGTCGGATGCGGAGGGAAAAAGAAGGAAGAATCATCCCTGGCGGACAAACTGAATGAGCTTAGTTCAAAGGCGGAGCAGGAAGCCGGAAGTAATGAAGGCAGTAATGAGGCAGAAGATACAAGTGATGTGAAGGTTGAGGGATCGCCCGCGGCACCGCCCGAGTATTTCCTTTCGGAAGTGTATGAAAATGACGGGGCTCACCGTTATGAACAGATCTATGCCCTGTGCGAGGGTGATTCTTACAGCGATCTTAAGGCTCAGCTTCAAAAGGTTAATGAACAGGTGGCTGCCGAGGAAAAAGCTTCATCGGAAGATAAGGTTGAGTGGAATACTTATGTAAGAAGGGCGGATGATAAGGTATTAAGCATAGCGTGTGAATACCGTCTGTTCGGCGATGAGCATGATTATGTAAGGATGCGCGGTCACTCATATCTGATCGGCAGCGGTAAGGAGCTTGAGCTTTCTGATATAGTTGACGATATGGATGCATTCTACGACCTGCTTGCTGATAAGGTTACCGGTGCCGTAAGGGAAAACATGAAGATGTATGATCCCGATCTCGATGTTGGTAAGATAGATGCAAGGGGCGGCATGGAGGACTGCATCGACAAGGGCAATTACGGCTGGGTGCTCGATCCGCAGGGTCTGTCGTTCTGGTTTGAGAATATCAATGCGGCCATGGGATTCACCAGCGCAGGCGTTTTATTTTCCGATGACAAGGCAGGTAATATTTTTAATAAGGAATTTTCTCAGGATGTTCCGGCTGAGTGGGTTATGCAGATACCGGGCTTTTACAGTACCACATACTTTGACTTTGAAGATGACGGAAGTTTAAATGCGATAGAGTGGAGCGCAAATTACGGTTTTGACAGCGAAGGAAACGATCTTATATCGGGTATCCATGCGTTTTACGACGGGCGATTCTTCCATGCCGATGATATATGTCCTGCAGATGGGACCGAATGGACAGGATATAAGGGGATGCTTATTCATAAGGACAAACAGACCGTCCTGCTGACATTCCATTATGCGGAAACCGATGCAGTGTGGACTTCGTTTACACTTAAAAATTATCTGGTCGAGCAGGCCGATACGAAGGTGGCATTTCCCGAATGGGCCAATGACTCCGGATTCAATGGGAAATATATCCCCACGGATGTATCGGGCATAAAGGTTTACCTTGACACGGGCGGCGATGAGACGGTACCGCGCAATACCGAGCTTTTAAGCGTTGATATGGACGGAAAGATTACGGTCACCGGGGAAGAAAATACGGCTGGTTCCGGAAACAGTGCGGAGGGTTCGAAGAAGCTTGACTACGATCCCGAGGAGTTTGATCCCGACTTCCTTGCCTCAAATTTCGGCGGGAAGGTCTGCGTCTATGAATGCGAGGATTATGACGGTGACGGGACAAAGGAAGCTTTTGTCGTCATGGGTCAGGATGATGATGAGGGAGGATACCTTCCCGAAACTTTATGGTTCATAGCAAAGGACGGCACCGCAACGGAAATGATGAACGACTTTAAGGGCATGTCCTTATATTACAGTGAAAACGGATATTTCATAAGATACGATG
>JAILJC010000104.1 GCA_024694965.1 Lachnospiraceae bacterium | reverse complement strand
GTCTTTACCGGATGGTCACAGATGATCAGCGCCCTGTCTTCCTCGACCTCGAGCACGCGCCATGAGGTGTTGCCCTTATGCCTTCCAAACTTGACGGTATCGCCGGGCTTTGCCTGAACGATCGCCGTAAGCTCCTTCTTTATCGTAATCGCCGGCACCAGTATGTTAAAGATGCATGGTATGAACAACAACACCAACGCTGCTATGATAACTATGTTAAACTTTTTATAATCAAGCTGAAGAGCAGGCATCTCGGCCTGGACATCCTTCTGTTCAAGGAGCCTCCTGGCTTCAAGGATCGCTTCATCGGGAGCCTCGGGCTTAAACAGATCCTCACTGTCCGAAAGATGGTCCGGTTTCTTAATGGGAGCATCAGCCGGGATAACGGGTGATTCTTCCTTCGGGGGAGTTTCATCACGCAGCTGCTCTCCCGCAAGGGCGCGGTTAATACGCGCCTGCCTTGTGCCCTTATCAAGCTCCCTCCACTTCTCGTCGCTTATCTTAAGGCTCAGCAGGTATTCGTTATGACATTTAGGACATTTGATCTTCTTGTCCGCGCCTCCGGTCTTAAAGTAGCTCCGGCAGCCGGGACAGACATACATTATATATCCCACTTAATACCTCGCGTGTGAAACTAAATAATATATTATTTTACAACTATTATTAAAGCCTGTCCATCCATACCTTGCAAAGGTCGGGCCATGTTCCCGCATCAGAGCATATTTTATCAAGGTCATGCGGGTTGCAAGGGTCGTACACATCATCCGCTTCACCGGGGATATCGGGAAACTGTTCGTTAAGCTCCTTAAGCCTTGCATCCGATATGTTTACGCCTCGCCCTGCCTTAAATGCCCTTATGGCAAGGACCAGCTGTTCAAGGGTATACGAAGGATCCGGAAGATTTCCGCCTGCCATTGCCGGTTTCCTTGCAAGCCCTGTTCCGTGAGGACCGTAAGGGAACACGTAATGTGCATACGGTACTTCGTTTTTCCTTAGTGACTCTGCAAACAGATAGGAGTTTTCTACCGGCACGAGTTCGTCGGTCAGCGTCTGCCATAAAAAGCATGGCGGCGTATCTTTACTTACATTTTTTTCAAGTGAGTAATAGTTAAGTTCATCTTTCGTGGCATCACGTCCGAGCAGAGCTTCAAAAGAACTTCCGTGGCCGTAGGTGCCTGAAGATATTACGGGATATGAAAGAACGGCTCCGTCGGGCCTGTTTGACACATCATTATACAGCGCATCGTCGACGTCCTTATAATGAACGGCAAGGCTGCCGCATACATGGGCCGCCGCGGAGAATCCGCATATGAATACCTTGCCTTTTTTTGCGTATTTTTTTCGAATAAGACGGACCGCGCGGGAAACATCCCTAAGCGGCTGATCCTTAAGAGGTACCGACATCGTTATATCGGTCGTATATGTGAGCACGAAGGCGTTCATTCCCATCGAGTAAAACTCAAGGGCAACCTCCTGCCCTTCATGCGGTGCGCACAGACAGTAACCGCCGCCGGGAAGGACTATCATAACGTCCCTTGATCCGTTTCCTCCTGTGGGCGATCCTGCACTGTCAGCCTTATCGTGTTCATCTTCATCATGCTCATCTTCGTCGTGTTCATCTTCGTCGTGGATGTAGGCGCGGATGTTCGGCACAAAGCCGTATGATGCAGGGTATGTGTATTCATTATCCTGCCAGATGTCTTCCCTAAAATGTCTCATGAAACCTCCCTGATAGTATACAACTATTATCCCATGATATTTTATCATTATGGCTGGAATCATTCAACACCCTTAAGCGCGTCTACCATATCGATGGTCTTGACCTTGCCCGAGAACATGAAATTGACGGCGGTGGATACAAGGAAGGTGCCGCCGATAGAATAGATATATGTCGGAAGATTGATTATCGGGAACATATCAAGCGTTTCCGATACCGTCGTGCATATGATATAAAGTAGCCCCCAGCCGCAGTAAAGGCCGACCGCAATGCCGATCACCGTAAGCCAGATATTCTGCTTCTGAAGTATGCTCCTTATTTTTGATGATCTGAAACCGAGCACCTTCAGAGTCGCAACCTCTCGGGTCTTTTCGACAAAGGATAAAACGCCCAGGTTGTAAAGCACCACAACGCCAAGGAGCACGGCTCCGAACACCATGACATAGACCATTGAATTCATGATCTCCATAGTTTCGGAAAATGACTCTTTCATATGCGCGATATTTAAGACGGAGGACACTTCATCCTCATCGGTAAGTTCATCAGGAACGCTCATGTTCGTCAGGACCGAGGTTGGCCTGAACTTATACTCAAGCCCCTCATAAACGGGCCTGGCCATTGTGATGCCCTGTACGGACGGATCGCGGTAAATCTGGGTTATCCTCGTGTACTGCCACTCATCGTCGCCTACCAGATGCCAGCGTACAAAGTCACCCTCCTTAAGCTTTAAAAGAGTCGCCATCTTATTCGTCATTGCGATGCCGTTTGGATTAAGCTTTACCGGCTTTAGATTCTTATCCTGTATGTGCATGTAATTGCCCTTGTCAATGATGGTCGCGGAGCCGCTCTTTTTAACGTTGTCCGAAACAAACTCGACGCTTGCCTCCTGTATCATCTGCCCCTTGTACCGCGAGCTCAAGTCGTAGGCGTAATCGTAGCCGGCCTCGGAGCTTAACACGATCTTGTTGCTCGCCGTCATGAGCTCGCCGTATAATTTGTCAACCAGCCCGTTGACAGAGTCAAAGCACCCGAACCCGCACACGAGCAGCATGGAGCAGCCCATGACACCCATTATACCCATCAGGCTCCTTAACTTGTTGCGCATTACATCGCGGATGTTCCACTGCGTGGAAAAATCAAGCTTGAGCCACAGGCGGCTCTTTTCAAACGCCGAATGTTTCACCTTTTTGGGAGCAGGCGGCTTGAGAGTCACTGCCGGCGGATCCTTAAGCTCCTTGCGGCATGAGATGAAGCTGACGAGGGTCGAAACGATTATGGCCACTATCGTTGCTATGACGTCTAACTTTGTCACTCTCCCCTTAAGATCCGGCAAAAGATAGGAGCCCTTAAACATTCCCAGTATCCACGGCGGCAGAGTCATATAACCGAGCCATCCTCCGAAGATGCTCCCGGCCGCGCTTATCGCAAAGCCATATGAAACGTAGTGGAAGGTTATCCGCGGCTTGGAAAAACCAAGGGCTTTCATCGTACCGATTATCGTACGCTGGCTTGCGGTGACTCTTGCCATCGTCGTGACAATGCCAAGGAGCGCGATCGCAAGGAAGATCGCCGCAAACATAAGACCCATTGCCTGGTGCTGCTTTACCTCCGCGTCAAAGGTCGCAAAGCTTAAGTTCTGGTCCCTGTCGGTGACCGCGATATCGTCACGGTCAAAAGCCGCTTCTAGATGCTGCTTTATATTGTCGATGCTGTCATCGTCACTCATGTCGTCGCGCACGTCGACGATCAGCTGATTGTATATCATGTGCGAAGGATCCGGATACATTTCGGGAGACATGAATGCAAGGCCGCACTTTTCATAATTGGGATACATCATGTCGGCCTCGGAAACATAGTATACATAGTCGGGCGCGTCCACTATCCCGCGCACAACGGCGTCGATCTTTATGCTGTCTATCTTCATCGTGAAGGTGTCGCCGACGCTTATCCGGTTGGTGCGCGCAAACCACTCCTGCAGCCACACGCCCTGAGCGTCCTCCTCAAACGGCTCGCCTTCATAAAGCATGAGGCGGTTGATGTCGTTTGTGTTCATGAAGTTGATGTACATGTAGGCGTTGTCGTATTTCTCGGCCGTGCCCGTGACCGCAAGACGTTTTTCCACTGCCTTTACGCCGGTGACTTTTTCCGCGGTCCTTACATCGTCATCGGAAAAGCCCGCGCCCTGTATCCATATATCGCATAAATTGTACTGTTTATAGTACTTATTCGCGGCGTATGCGCCGCCAGCGCTCTCCGCGTCGATTCCGACGAAGATCATCATTCCCAGCATCGACATGAGGAATATCGAAATGAACTGGGTCTTGTTCTTTAGGAGGTCGCGCCACATTTTTCTTGCTAACATATTACCTGCCCGCTAATCATCTTCCCGCCGGCACAAGGCCTCCGTCACTTACTTTGTAAGTGCCACCTCGTGCCAATTACCACTGCACCTCGGATGCATCCTTCGGGGTTTCGTTATGAACGATGCTCTTTATGCCTCCGTTTTTGACTCTTATCACCGTATCCGCTATATCCGCGAACAGGCTGTTGTGCGTTACCATTACAACCGTCCTTTTCTTTTCGCGGCTCATAAGCTGCAGGAGCCTCAGTACCTCTCGGCCTGTGTCCGTATCAAGCGCACCGGTCGGCTCGTCACACAGAAGGAGCCTCGGGTTTTTGGCAAGCGCCCTTGCTATCGATGTGCGCTGCTGCTCACCGCCCGACATCTGGGACGGGAACTGATGCATGTGCTCCGCGAGACCGACAGCCGCAAGCGCTTCCTTCGGGTCCGTCGTGCCATCCTTTATGTCCTTCATAAGGGCCACGTTTTCGTATGCCGTGAGCGTCGGGATAAGGTTGTAGAACTGGAATACGACGCCGACATTCTGCGCCCTGTATGCGGTGAGTTTATTATCGTTGAATGTGGTCAGGTCCTCGCCGTCAAACCATATGTGCCCGCCCGAGGCGGAATCCATGCCGCCAAGCAGGTTAAGGAGCGTACTTTTTCCGGCTCCGGAAGGGCCTAGTATCACCACCATCTCGCCCTCGTTTATCGTAAGGCTTGCGTCCTTAAGGGCGTAGAATTCGTTGTCGCCCTGGACATATTTTTTGCATACGTCCTTGAATTCTATGAGGACCTGTTTGTCTTCATTTATCGGTTCCACGGACTCGGTCTTGGCCGGTTTCTCTGCTACGATTTTGACCGGTTTCTTTGCTTCGGTTTTGGCAGGCTCCATGGATTTTTTTGCTTTTGATTTTTTCTTTGTTTTTTTATCCAGGGTCGGATCGTTTTCAATGTCGATAAATTCGATCTCCCCGGGGGTATTTTTTTTACGGAACATATGACACCTCATCAGTCAGCCTTCGGCTGCCGGCTTCCTATCAAGGGGAAGACTTACTTGGCTTCTGCCTTCTTTCCTATGTCGGCATCGGTCACTGCGTCGGTTATGACAACATCGCCTTCCTTAAGGCCCATGGTTACCTCCACAAGATCACCGCTGTTTAAACCTATGGTGATGTACTGCTTGGCCACCGCGCCGTCCTTTATGATGTAGCAGTAGTCGCCTTCGTCATCGGCATAGTATGCTTCCGAAGGTATCGTAAGCGCGCCCTGCTTCTCGTTCGTATGGATGGTGACATCTGCCTCAAGTCCGATGTATACCTTCTCGTCGGGTTCATCAAACTTAACGGATACGGTTACCTTGGCCTTGTCGGAATCGGTTGTTTCGGCAAGCCTTTTTATCTCGCAAACCGTTCCCGTGTATTCATTGCCGGCTATGCTTATATCGGCCTTCTGTCCGACGGATATCTTTCCGATATCGTACTTTGAAATGCCTACATCAACCTTTATATCCTTACTGCTCTCAACCGTGAAAAGGGGCGATCCCTTCGTAACCACGGTGCCGTTTGCGATAAAACTTTCGGTGACTATTCCGTCATATTCGATGTGTACTCCCGCAGTCGCCTTATTAAGGTTTTCCTGCGCGGTATCAACGCTTAATTCAGACAGGTCGTAGGAATTCCGAAGCTGCTCTTTCTGGAAATTGTTAAGGATCTGTCCTTCATATGTGTTCCTTAGTGTCGTCGCCTCGGTCCAGTTGCGCATGATATCCGACATCCAGTTTCCGTTAATG
>JAILJC010000095.1 GCA_024694965.1 Lachnospiraceae bacterium | reverse complement strand
AATGACCGGTAATATCAGGAAGTACTTCGCTGAGCATCCGGATCATTTCGATCCCCGCCAGTACTTAAAGCCCGCACGTCAGGCTGTTAAGGATATGGTTGCTCATAAGATCATCAACGTTCTCGGATCGGACGGCAAGGCATAATAGTTTGTTTTTGGAATATAAGTTAGTCAAGAGGATAGACAGTCATGTCTATCCTCTTTGTAAGATGATAGCTGGTATTTATGGCGTTTACGGCAGGATATAAAAGAGGATAGAAGATATGATAAAAGCGGTGATTCTGTTTATAATTGGGCTTGTACTGCTCATTAAGGGCGGTGACTGGTTTGTTGACGGTGCGACCGGAATCGCGGAACGTTTTCATGTTCCGGAGATACTTATAGGAGCAACGGTAGTTTCGATAGGAACGACTCTGCCCGAGGTCATGGTATCCGCAAACAGTGCACTTTCCGGACACGGTGAGATCGCATACGGTAATGCCCTGGGTTCGATCATATGCAATACGGCACTTATTGCAGCGATCACAGTCGCAGTAAAGCCAGGCAAGGTTGACAAAAAGACATTAAGGGTCCCTGTTGCTTTCTTTTTTGCGGCAATGATCATATATGCATTCGGAGGTTATGTACGCGGATCGTTTGAGCGGCCTCTCGGCATCATCCTTCTTATCATATTTGCCATATATATGTTTATCCTTATAAAGCAGGCACTTAACGAGATGAAGATGTCAAAAGGGAATAAAGACGGATCTGCTGATGTTAAGGCGCCGGATGATCATGATGATAATGAGAAAAAGGAAGCACCTCTTTGGAAGGAGATACTGCTTCTTGTCATAGGGGCAGTGTTCATTGCCGAAGGTGCCGATCTGCTTGTAGATAACGGTACACTTATCGCTGCCGCGATGGGAGTTCCCGAGGCGGTCATTGCACTTACCTTTGTGGCACTGGGTACGTCTCTTCCCGAACTTGTAACGGCGATAACATCTCTTGCCAAGGGTCACGGGGCATTGTCACTGGGTAATATCTGCGGGGCCAACCTGTTTAATCTTGTGCTTGTATCGGGCCTTTCCATGACTCTGTCGCCTTTCGGCCTTCCGGCGGGAAGAATGATGACTGTCGGAGGAAATGCTGTCAATGCTTCGCTTGTCGTGGATCTTCCTGTATCTGTGCTTGTCATGATAATACTGACCGTGCCCGCGCTTATTAAGGGTGAACTTAAGCGATGGCAGGGAGTGACTCTTCTTGCTTCTTACGCTGCATTCTGTGTATATCAGTTTATGTAGGACTGCACTTTCGAATCCCGGCAGAAGAGTCTGCCGCGATATTCCGGAGTTTTTATATGACCCCCATAACATGGTTATGGGGGATTGTTTTTTTTAGACTGTTATTGAAACGGGCAGAAATGTCGATATAAATATATAGCGTGTATGCGGCTATAGTGGTTTTATGGCCGGACAAAGCAGTGATCATCCTGAGGTTTGCCCGGGATGACCTTAAATTGTTGCGACAAATTGACAAATTGACGGAATTTTCTTAAAATTGTATGTAAATGGATAAGCAGATTTTAGTTACCAGATCATCAATGCCTCCATACGAGGAATATATAGAAGCGATCAAACCGTTGTGGGATACTCATTGGATCACGAACATGGGTAAGTATCATCAGCAGCTTGAGGATGAACTTAAAGTATACCTGAAAGTGCCTGAGATCTCACTTATCGTGAATGGTCATATGGCTTTGGAACTGGCGATACAGTCATTTGATCTTCCGGAGGGTTCGGAAGTCATTACGACCCCGTTTACCTTTATTTCAACTACACATGCTATAGTCAGGAACAGATTGTCGCCGGTTTTTTGTGATGTAAAACTGTCTGACGGGACCATTGATGAAAACGGGATTGAGAGCCTGATAACACCCAGGACCGCCGCCATAGTTCCCGTACATGTATACGGGAATATCTGCAATATCGAGGAGATACAGCGTATAGCAGATAAATACGGACTGAAAGTCATATACGATGCCGCACATGCTTTTGGTGTCGAATACAAAGGAAAGGGGATCGGAGCTTACGGTGATGCTTCAATCTTCAGTTTTCATGCAACAAAGGTTTTTAACACGATCGAGGGCGGAGCAATAACGTTCACCGGGAGAAAGATGTATGAAAAATTGTATAACCTTAAGAATTTCGGTATAAGAGGTGAGGAACTCGTGGCCGAAGTCGGTGCCAATGCCAAGATGAATGAATTCTGCGCGATCATGGGCCTGTGCAATCTGAAACATACGCAGGAAGCAGTTGCTTCGAGAAAAAAAATCCATGATCTTTATATGGATCTGCTGAAAGATATAAAAGGGATAGAGTTTTTTTCCGACAGAAACGAAGGTTCCAGAAATTATGCATATTTTCCGATTCTTGTAACGGAGGAGTTTGGGGCATCGCGCGATGAGGTGTACGATCGTCTTAAGGAAAACAATATTTTTTCAAGAAAGTATTTCTATC
The DNA here is from genome assembly GCA_024694965.1 of Lachnospiraceae bacterium. GTDB lineage: Bacteria > Bacillota > Clostridia > Lachnospirales > Lachnospiraceae > UBA2868. The sequence goes on along the minus strand of JAILJC010000095.1, from coordinate 14,665 downwards.
CGATAACATCCGATCAGGCCTGCTTCAAGAATAAGTACAGGTCACTGGATCTTAAAACGGCAAGGAAATTATCCGGCCTGGTACTGACTCTGCCTATCTATGAGGGAATGTCAGGTGAAGAGCCTGAACGGATCACGAGAGTCATTAAGGAGACAGGTGATTTATTATGAGCGATTTGACTGAAAAGAATATGATCCGTTATCTTGAATTGGCAAAAGGCTATGTTGATGAAGACGATCTGCTCTGGTTCTGTCCGCTTAAATTCAACAGCCTGTTTAGTTATAACCTCGTGACGGGGGAAACCTTATGGAGAGGTTTCATACCGGATGAGCCGCGTTGGCATATGACGCTTTATCGAGACTGCATAAAATACAAAGACAGGTTATACATGATCCCATATAATGCGAATGGGATCGCGGTATACAGTTTTACTGATGGGGAATTTGAAAAGATCAAAATAAACGATTTCGGTGTAAAAACCGAAAAGATCTCCGGGACTGTGATATACGGAAACAAACTCTTTTTATTTGGTGAAAAGATACCGTGCATTCTGATCCTTGACTGTGATACGGGAAAGTTAACGTATTTTGATAAATTACATAAGGAACTTGACAAGATTGCGAAACTGGATGTCAGTTTCTATTTTACCTGTACCGCAGTGTCACAGGGAAATCTGTGCTATTTGACTGCCACAAAGCTGAATGCACTTGTCATCTTTAATATGGATGATAACAGCTATAAGATTACGAAACTGGGAGATTCGAAAGGGATATATAATAATCTTCTGAAAAAGGACGATTTTCTTTTCCTGATTCCGGGAAACCACAGGAAATTTGCTGTATGGGATATAAAAAATAATAAATTGAGGGAAACTGAAAAAGAGATAAATAAGCCGTCTCAATACTATTCCTGCTATTATCATGAAGGGTCGTTTTATGCACTGCCAAACCGTGCGGACAGCATTGTCGGGATTAAGGTGGATGGCGATGAGGTATCTTTTAAAGAGAAGAAAATAGATGACTACTATGACATACGGTTTTGCGGGGATCCGGATACGGAAATAGACTTCTGTAAATTCCGATCCGTTTATGAAGATGGGAGCAGAATCCTTTACTTTTGTCTATTGAACAGGGAATTATATATCCTGGATAAAAGTTCGGGAGATATAAATCATAGCAGTATCATTATGGACACCGGAACAAGAATGTCCATTGCAAAGGTGTTTTATGAAAAATACAATATTCTGATGGGCAAAGGCTGGATAAAGGAGAATTCTTTACTTGATTTGGAAGTATTCGTTGAGGAAGCGGTTGTCGGAAAAGGATAACTGCATCGGGAGATATGGTTTATGTTTTTTGATGAAGACGATCTGACTTTATATTATGCGCTGTTAACGGCACTTGAAGAAAACAGAATGCCTCTTGACTTGAAATATTCCTCAAGGGATTTCAAAGAACTTGATGATATTATCAATAGGGGAGAAAAAATCATCCTGTACGGTGCCGGTGCAATGTGTGATTATTTTCTGAACAAGTATGATCATCCCATCAAATATATAGTCGACAGAAAGGTTGAGGAGGGGAAAAAATCATTCTGCGGATATCACACTGTTCTGCCGGTCAAAAGGTTGATCAGGGAAGATAGAAATACTCCGATAGTGATCACACCGGTCAAAGCATCTCAAGAAATATGCAATTTTCTTGAGAGCGCAGGGTTTAACAATCTTTTTATCCTGGCCTCTATGGAATACCGTAAGGACGCGGTAAAAAACGGAGTGGCTATTCTTAAGGACAATAAAGAGGAGCAGGAGAGATACCGCCAGATATGGAGAAGAAAACAAAGAAATAAACTCGAAAATAAACTAAGGCTTGGAGTTTTAGAGAGCGAAATTAAAGAATTAAAAAGAGAGATCAGGGTATTACAGGGAGAGAGTTTCAGACGCAGTATAAATACAGTTACAAAATGTGGTAAATTCAGCTATGGACCGCTCTGTAAGCACTTTCTTGTTGAAGAGATCGGATCATTTACGAGTGTGGCGGAAGGAACGGATGTGGTTCCCAATCATGCCATGGGTTATATTTCCACACATCCGATGATCTACTGGTCTCCTTCCAACGGAGAAGGAATGACCCCTTATGAGGATTGCAAGGGTGCCGACTGGTATTTTGAAGGGGTGAAACCTTTAGGAAAGGCGGACAGGAAGAAGATAAAGGTCGGAAACGATGTCTGGATAGGGCGTAACGTGCTTATCACCAACAATTCGAACATTGGCAACGGAGCGATAATCGGAGCCGGAAGCGTGGTAACTAAGGATGTGCCCGATTATGCCGTTGTAGCAGGGGCTCCAGCGAGGATAATAAGATACAGATATTCTCCCGAGCAGATAGAGGCTTTAAACAAGATCGAGTGGTGGAACTGGGATGATGATAAGATCAGGGAGAACTATGAAGACTTCTTTCTTCCCGTGGATGAATTCATTGCCAAACATTTAAAAGGATAGGATGAGTATGAACAACGATCGTTTTGCCAAAGACAACCGGACGTATATAATAGCCGAAATGAATTCAAGTCATAATGGCAATCTTGATACTGCTAAGAAGATGATAGATTCCGCGGCAGAATGCGGATGTGACTGTGTCAAGTTCCAGTCATGGACGTCGGATACGCTGTATTCGGAGGAATATTATAAGAATAATCCGATCTCGGAACGTATAGTCAAAAAGTTTTCAATAAGCGAAGATGGTCTGAAGGAGCTGTGTGACTACTGCAGGACCAAAGGAATTGATTTTTCTTCAACACCTTATTCCGAAAAAGAGGTCGATTTTCTGGCGGATACGCTTGATGTCCCGTTTATCAAGATTGCTTCCATGGAGATAAATAACCCGGATTTTCTTAAGTATATCGCAGGAAAGAACAAACCGGTCATACTGTCCACGGGGATGTCAACGATCGAAGAGATAGAAGAGGCGGTCAGGGCGATCGAGAGCACCGGAAATGATAAAATATGTATCCTGCATTGCGTTTCCGTATATCCTGCCGATGCCGGTGAGATCAATCTTATGAATATCAGGATGCTGCAGGACCGGTTTGATAAATACAGAATCGGATATTCGGATCACACGATAGGTCATGAAGTCGCGTGCGCGGCAGTTGCTCTCGGAGCATCCGTTATTGAGAAGCATTTTACTCTTGATAACTCAAAAATGGGAATGGACAATAATATGGCAACCGAACCTGAAGAGATGAAGGCGCTGGTTACGGCCTGTCGTAACGTGGCAAGAGCAATGGGCAGCTACGACAGGGTTCTTTCCGAAAACGAGCGAGTACAGGCAGCCAAAATGCGAAGGAGTGTCATATCGGCCAGAGAGCTGCATAAAGGTGATGTTCTCTCCCGCGAGGATCTGGAAGTCAAACGTCCGGGAGACGGTATCCCGCCCGCGATGTTGCCAAAACTGGTGGGTAGTACGATCAGAAAAGATTATCCGAAAGGATATCAGATAAAAGAAGAAGATATAGATCTAAGGAGGTAGACATGACGAATCTTGAAAAGTACAACGGTGCATTTTGTGAAGCGTTGGAGGTAGACGAGTCTAAACTTGCCGGATTGAAGTATCAGGACATTGATGCGTGGGATTCCGTCGGTCATATGAGTCTTATCTCATTACTTGAGGAGGCTTTTGACATTATGATGGATACCGATGATATCATCGATCTGAGTTCCTATGAAAAGGGCAAAGAGATACTTGCGGCCAACTACGATATTGAGTTTTGAGATATGTGGAAATTTGATGAAAACAATAACAATCCCGCATTGATCGGTAATAACGGTGACCGGCTTTCCTATGCCCGGTTGGGTGAAGAATGCCGAAAACTTACCGGAAATATTGACAAACGAAGCCTTGTTTTTGTGTTATGCAAGAACACCGTAGGATGTGTTGTCGGGTATGCCGGTTTTATTAACGCGCACATCGTACCGGTCATGCTGAACGAGGAGATCCCTGAAGAACAGCTCAAGGATCTCATTGCGCGGTATGAGCCTCCGTATATGTGGGTGCCGTCAGGGCGTGAGATCGGATATATCGAGAACAGTACAATATACGAAGCCTTCGGGTATAAGCTCCTTCGTACATGCTACGATACCGAAAATATAAAAATGTATGACGGTCTGGCACTCCTTCTTACCACGTCAGGTTCGACCGGAAGCCCCAAGTTTGTAAGGCAGAGCTATGACAATATACTTGTGAATGCCAGGTCGATAGTATCGTATCTGGAACTTGACGAAACGGAAAGACCGATCACAACACTTCCGATGAATTATACCTACGGGTTGTCCATTATAAACAGTCACCTTCTCACCGGTGCTACGCTCCTTCTTACCGAATACGGGCTTATGCAGAAAGGCTTCTGGGAATTTTTCAGGGAATACGGGGCCACATCCATAGCCGGTGTCCCGTATACCTATGAGATGCTTGACAGGCTACGTTTTTTCAGAATGGATCTTCCGACATTACGGTACATGACTCAGGCGGGAGGTAAACTGCTTCCTGACCTGCATGAGAAGTTTGCTCTCTATGCCCGTGACAAGGGTATCAGGTTCTATATAATGTACGGCCAATGCGAAGCTACGGCACGAATGGGATATCTGCCTTATCAGAAGGCTGTTGAGAAAAAAGGAGCCATGGGGATCGCCATCCCCGGAGGAAGGTTCCACCTTATCGATGTTAACGGTGATACCGTTACCGAGCCGGAGACGGTCGGAGAACTTGTTTATGAGGGAGCAAATGTCACGCTGGGATATGCCGAGAAAAAGGAAGACCTGTTAAAGGGCGATGAGAGAAACGGCGTTCTTGTTACCGGAGATATGGCGCAGTTCGATAAGGACGGTTATTACTATATAGTAGGGAGAAAGAAGCGTTTTCTTAAGATATACGGCAACAGAGTCAATCTTGACGAAATGGAACGTAAACTTAAGGCTGAAACCGGAGCGGATTGCGCGGTTGGAGGCAAGGATGACCATATGGTCATTTTTGTAACTGATCCCGAAATGCAGGAAGCTCTGCGCGACCGTGCGATTAAGATCACCAGGCTTAATCCGGCTGCATTTTATTCCATGGCGATCCCGGAAATCCCCAAAAATGATGCCGGTAAAACACAGTACAGGGAGCTTGAAAAATACTATGTCGATTGAGAGTATCCTTGAATGTCCGATATACGAACTTGATAAGGAAGAAAAGAGTAAGATCCTTACATCACGGCTTAAGGAACTTACCGTTCTTCATAAAAACAGATGCCCTCAGTATGCATCCATGCTCCGCACCCTCGGATTCGATGAGGACGGGATAGGTTCTTATGAGGATATTCCCTTTCTGCCTGTAAGACTTTTTAAAGAAAAAGAATTAAAGAGCGTACCGGATCCCGATATCGTTAAGACTATGACCTCGTCCGGAACTACTGGGCAGAGTGTCTCAAAGATATATCTTGACAGAGAGACGTCATCCAATCAGCAAAAGATCATGGTTAAGATCGTTTCGCATCTTCTTGGCGCGAATCGTCTCCCGATGATCATATGTGACTGTCCGTCAGTCATCAAAAACCGTTCTATGTTTTCAGCCAGAGGAGCTGGGATACTCGGTTTTTCAATGTTCGGCAGCAGAAAGATATATGCATTGGATGATGAAATGCGGTTACAGACGGATGCTCTGATAGACTTTCTGAATGAGCATAAGGGTGAAAGGATATTTATTTTCGGTTTTACCTTTATGATATGGCAGCATCTGTATAAAGAATTGGTCCGGTTAAGGGATAGTCAGGGTATAACACTGGATCTGTCAAACGCGGTAATGATACACGGAGGAGGCTGGAAGAAGCTTACAAGTGAGGCCGTGTCTTCCGGAGAGTTTAAAAAAAGGCTTAAAGAAGTATGCAGAATCAGTGATATTCATGATTACTACGGCATGGTAGAGCAGAACGGATGCATATATATGGAGTGTGAATGCGGTAATCTGCATGCGAGTATTTTTTCTGATATTATTACCCGCAGGTTTTCCGATTTCAAGCCTTGCGGATACGGGGAAAAGGGTATCATCCAGGTTCTTTCCGTCATACCTGAATCATATCCGGGACACTCTCTTCTTACAGAGGATGAAGGAGTGATCCTCGGAGAGGATGACTGTCCCTGTGGAAGAAAAGGCAAGTATTTTAAGATACTTGGCAGGATACAAAATGCGGAAATAAGGGGATGCAGCGATACATATGCTGCGGGTTTTTGAGATGGCATATTCTGAAGTGTTAAAAAAAGTGGATCATATTGTCGGAACTCCGGATTCATTTGCGGCTCTTCTGTCATGCAAGGCACTTAAGCCTTTTGATGACAGGGTGTGCTCTTTTTTAAGCGATCTCTCCGAGATGATCATGAAAGATCCACAGATGCGTGCGTTTCCCGATGTAATGACGTTTGGGTTCTGGATACGCAGATCCTCCGTTGCAGGGATGAAAGAACGGTTTGAAAGAGATTTCGGAGACACTATCTGCAGAGGAAAAGGTTTGGTATTTCATATAGCGCCGTCCAATGTACCGATGAATTTCGCGTACTCACTGGCAGCAGGCCTGTTGATGGGCAATTCCAATATTGTTCGGATACCGTCAAAGGATTTTCCGCAGACAGGATTAACATGTTCGGCTATCCGAAGGGCATTGGAAAAAAATGAGGATATAAGGCCGTATATATATCTGGTGAAATATGGACATGACAGAGAGGTAAACGATCTGTTTTCATCCGTATGCGATGAGAGGATAATCTGGGGAGGAGATAGGACGATCGAAGAGATCCGGTTATCACCGCTGCTCCCGAGAAGCCAAGAGATCACCTTTGCAGACAGGTATTCGCTGGCCGTTATAGACAGTGATGCATATATGGGTACGTCCGATAAGGAAAGACTGGCCGGGGATTTTTACAACGACACATATCTTACCGATCAGAATGCCTGCACGAGCCCAAGGATCGTTATATGGATTGGAGACAGGGTTGAAGAGGCGCGTTCACTGTTCTGGAAAAATCTTCATGATATCGTAAAAGAAAAATACCGCTTTGAAGCCATACAAGCAGTTGATAAGCTTGATGCTGTTCTTAATGCCGGATGCGATATTGACGGATTAAAACTCGAAGAAAATGAGGATAATCTTATTGTAAGGGTACGGGTTTCCGATATTTATGAAGATATCATGGATCATATCTGCCATTCCGGATATTTCTATGAATACATTTGTGAAGATATCCTTAAGATCATACCTTTGTGTGATGATAAACGGTGCCAGACAATAAGTTACATCGGTCCAAAAGAAATGATCACCCCGCTTACAGAGTCGGGAGTAAAAGGTATAGACAGAGTCATACCCATTGGAAGGACGATGGATTTCGAACTGATATGGGACGGATATGATCTCAGAAGCCAGTTAACAAGGATAATAAAGGTGGAATAGGAATGTTACAGGGAAAGAATGCGGTCATTACAGGTGCAGGCAGTGGTATCGGGAGGGCCATAGTCGATACGTTTGCGAAAAACGGTGCGAATATATGGGCTGTTGTACATAAAACGAACGATGAGATCGAAAAAATGATGAGCGCCATTGCTGAAGAACAAGGAATCTGGATCAGGGTTGTCGAAATGGAGATGCACGATCAGGATTCGGTAAAGAGTGCTGTAAAAAGTATCGCAACATCGGGAGACAATGTGGATATTCTCGTGAATAATGCGGGTATCCCATCAGAGAAAACACTGGGAATGACTTCGGTCGAGGATATGCGAAGGACGATGGATATCAACTTTATAGTTCCCTCATATATCATCCAAATGGTTTCAAGAAAAATGATCAAACAAAATGGTGGCACCATTATTAATATAACCTCCCGTTCGGGCGTTGAAGTCAGGGCGGGTGTGTATGCATACGGGGCAAGTAAGGCGGCCCTTATCTGGGGCACGAAAGCCGCTGCAAAGGAACTGTCACAGTTTAACATAAGGGTTAACGGTATCGCACCGGGACTGACAGAGACAAAAATGGGATCCCTTGGACGGGATGATGAATTTATCGAACGATACGTATCAGCCAATAATATCAAACGTCCCGCTACGACAGACGAGATCGCCGAGGCTGCACTGTTTCTTGCTTCCGACAGGTCTTCATATATTTCGGGACAGATACTCAGTGTGGATGGAGGAAGGGACTAAATGGCCAGAGGATGTTTTATCTTTCCTTATGAAAAAATACATTTTGGTTCAGATATTGTCATATATGGTGCCGGAAATGTCGGAGTCAGTTATGTCAAACAGCTTCTGAGAACCGGTTACTGTAATATTGTTGCGTGGGTTGACAGAGATTATAAATCCAAATCAAACCGGTATCATGAGGTCGAATCACCGGATTCAATAAACACTCTTACATATGATTATGTTGTCGTTGCGGTAAACGGTTCTAATCTTGGATTACAGATAGTTCGAAGCCTTTCCGGTAAAAATGTTCCGGACGAAAAGATCATATTTGAAGAAGACAGATATATGCCTTATGAAGAGTCTGATCTGACACTGGATGATTTATTGGAAGAAGATGGCAGGATAAAGGATCTTATCGAAGACTTTAGGAAAAGTCAGTTTAGAGGGCTTGATTTCTTTGTTGGTATTTTTAAGGATATATTCAATATTGATGATAAGGTAAAGGAAAACAATGTTAGGGACAGGCTGGCCGGAATCATAAAGGAGTATTTAAAAAAAGAAACAAACATAGAGTCTAAAGAGATCGCTATCCGTTTGTTTTTTGATATCAGGCGTTTCGATAAGGAATGCATGCAAGAGGCAATAGATACAGCAGATAAGGTGAAGAATCCGTCTAAAAAATATTGGCTAATATCCAATATAAGCTTACTTGAGTTTATGTATCCAGAATCAGTATATGATGATTTTTATACTGAAAAAAGAAAGCTGTTGATTGATGTGAATAATGAACTGTTGAAAGGAAGATGTATTCCACAGATTACAGACATCAACCGGAAAAGGGTAGTTATCTTGGCTCAGGGTTTATACGGGGAAGATGAGACGCTTACCAAATTCATATCAATGTATGCCAATGAACTTGCCAAGACCGATTATGACATTCATATCGTATTGGAGGAGCCGCTCCTTTACTACTATGGAGAGGCAGGAGTAACACCATATGGAGCATCAAGCAAAACTTCAAAGTCTTTTTCGGATAAGATAGCTTTCTATCTGAACAAAAAAGTCAAGGTTCATTTTGCAGATGAAGTTCCACTTGAGGATCGACATTATTCGTCGATATGTAAAGTAATCGAGTTGGCGCCGCAGGTGATACTCGATATGTGTGCAAAGCACAGCTTTCTGACTGCAGAACTGTACAAGCATTTTCCTGTCATATGTGTTTCGACGGGACACAACTGTAATGCATCGTTGTTTCATAAATACATCTGCCGAGGGAAGAAGCAGTGTATGGAAATCAATAAACGTTTTCACTCGGTAGAAGAGGACCAGATGGTCGAACTTCCTGTCGGAACGGTTTTTCCTAAAGCAAAGTATGCATATATAAGAGAAGATTACGGCTTTGTAAAAGAAGATTTTCTGCTTGTTATTGTAGGAAGAAGACTTGAGAAGGATATATCGGAGGAACTGGCCCATGAAACAGCATTAATGATGAATAAGTATCCTGAAATGAAATTGCTGCTCGTAGGTAGTAAAACTGATATATTTGAAAAAAAATATCCTGAACTTAACGAAAAAAAACAAATTATTCCATGGGGATATGAGAAAGATCTTCCAAGCCTTTACGAAATATGCGATGTTTTTATTAATCCGGATCGGACCGGTGGAGGATGGAGTATCACATGGGCCATCGGCGAAGGATTGCCTGTTCTTTCAACGGATTTTCCTAATGACTGTACACCTTTGCTGGGTGAACTTGTTGTTCATGGCGGTTATCCGGCAATAATGAAAGAAATTGAGAAAATGTATCTGGATAGAGAATATCATACAAAATGGAAACAACGGACATTAGACAGTAAAACAAGGTGTAGTTTCAGTACGAAGATAGAAAAATTGATTGATGTATGCAATGAGATCAGTGATAACTTTGAGAATACAGTGTTGGATAGGAGATAAAAATGAAAAAATACGCAATCGTCGGTGCAAGTAAAAGAGGGCTATCGATAAAAAGGAAAATAGAACATGAAGAAGTTGGAGAAGTTTGCTGTTTTATTGATAATAACTCAAAAAAACAGGGGTTGATCTTTGATGGAATACCGATCATATCGATGGATGAGATAGTTTCCGGATATTCCGATCTGGATGAGATCATAGTTGCTATTATTGATCATACTCCGCTTTTGGATCAGATTAACGAGAAAGGAATAAAAACTCCGATCAGTGTTGTTACGCCAATGTTTATATTGTATCCCGGTCAAACACCTTTTAAAGATTGTTGTGCTTTAAGATCAAATGATAAACCCGCTTTTTCATATATTGAATACCATATAGCAGATCATTGTAATCTTAAATGTAAGGGATGCGGTCATTTAAGTAATGTAGTGGAAGAAAAATTCGGAGATTATGAGTTATATAAAAAGGATCTGCTCCGGCTTAAGGAGCTTTTTTGGAATATAACCAAAATCCGTTTACTGGGTGGTGAACCGTTGCTCAATCCTGAATTGGAAAAGTTTATTATCATAAGCAGGGAAATGTTTCCAGCTTCGGATATACGTGTCGTTACAAACGGTCTTCTTATTCCCAGTGCTAATGAAAACTTGTTCAAAACTATGCGCAGAAATGCTGTGACCTTTGATATTTCCCTATATCCGACAACTCAAAAGGTCATGGAGCGCATAGAATTAAAGTGTACACAATATGACGTATTATTTAATGTATCAGGGTTGATCACAAAGTTTTCAAAATCAAAAAAAGGAGATTATTTCAATTCGGATCCACAAAATGTATTTAAAACATGTATAAACAGAAAGTGTCATTTGCTATATAACGGGGAAATTGCACTATGCCCGGGACCAATTTTAAGAAAAAGATTTGAGGGCATATTATGTAATAAACCGTGGTTTGAAGAGGACATTATAAATATATATGATGAGGATTTGGACGGAAACAAGTTGAATGAGTTATTTTCCGGGCCAAACAGATTCTGTACGATATGTGGACCATCGGAATCATTTGACTGGGAGCCTGGATATACAGAAATAATATAGTTCTAACGCAGGAGGTTGGCATGAAAAAAGCAGTGATCGTTTATGGACTGGGATATGAGTACAGAAAATCGGAAAAAATGATCCATGAATTATTTGATGTAAAGGGATACAGTGATATTAACGAAGACAAAAGCGGGGATTTTAATGGGTTTATACCGGTTGAAGAACTAACTGAAAGTGATATTGAAATATTGATCGTTTCTAGCAGATACACCATGGAAATGATCCATGAACTAAGGCTCAAGGGTGTATTGCTTTCCCGGATGCATGTTTGGCTTGAAGAACTGAAAAAACGCCAGATTCTTTCGTATCTTGAAAAGGATGCTTTGTTTGCACAGGCCCAATTTGGAGAAGACTACGTGATATGGAGTCTGCTAAAAGAGTATGGGATCGATCCGACCGGTCTCAATTATGTGGAACTTGGAGTATGTAATCCATACAGATGCAGCAATACATATTTTCTTCACGTTCTTGGCGGAAAGGGAGTTTTGGTTGAAGCCGATCCCAGAAACATAGAATTGATCGAAGTAGTAAGAAAAAATCAGATTGTGTTAAATAAGGCTATCGCAGAACGCTCCGGAGAGAAGGTTAAGTTTTATCTTTCGGATAAGTCATCATTATCTTCAATGTTTCCGGCAAATATTACCCAGATCAATCATGGAAGCATCCAGGAAGAAATAATGATAGATACGATATCAATCAATGATGTCCTTGGGATGCTGGATGATATTACGGTATTATCGGTTGATGTCGAGGGATATGATATTCAGGCATTAAAGGATATAGATTATAAAAAGTACCATCCGTTAATAATATGTGCTGAAACAGGACGCCCTTGTGATGACCTGATCGATTTTATGAGGGAAGGCGGGTATAATCTCAGATTTTGTAATACCTCTAATACCATATGGACGTATAGTTTATAAATTCGAGGTTGTATATATATGATTAAACTCGGGAACAGACGATTGGCAATGATAGGCTGTGGAAATGAAGGCCACAGGTTGTATCGACGATTGTCAGATCAGGGAATATGTTTGGATTATGTGGCAGATAACATCCGAGAAGGTTATTTCTGGGGGAAAAAGATTTATCGTCCGGCTGATCTTTTAAAAGAGAAACCCTTCTTTCTAATATCTTCTGACAAGTTTTATGAAACCTTTAAAACCCAGCTAATATCATTCGGGTTAGTTGAGTTTGAAGACTTTATAAAGGGAAATGCCTATAATCGGATAATAGTTGGTTTCAATGCCAACTGTTACGCTACCATTTACAGTAATATTCTTAATTCCTGTACTGAATTTACGGATAAATATTATATATATGAGAACAGACCGTTCTATATTATAAAAGAAGGGCAATGGAGTGATGTTTATCTGAATAATATTGATATATGTATTACACAAGACATAGAAGATACAGAACGAAACCATTTCTTTTCTGAAAAATATGTTCGAGGTAAGCTGAAAAGCGAGGCAAAAGTTATTATCGTTCCCAATCTGGTAGGATTTGGACGATTATTCTATCCGCAATATGGTGCTATAAACGAGAAAAGCCGAGATGATGCAAACGATAATGGATATTTTAAGTACAGTGATCGTATTATTGATGAGAATGTAAATAATAACAGGAGTACAGGTCAAATATATGAAAGGATCATAAATGAAGACGTTTTTGATCCGAAGGAGTTGGACAAAACCAGAGATGAGATTGTAAAATTATTTTATGATAGAGAGAAAAAATGGGATATACCGATATTGGATGATATAATGTCGTTATTACATACAGATCAGGTTTTTTATGATCCATACCACCCGACAAATATAATATTCAGTATAATCGGAAAAAGATTGCTTGAAATATTGGGGATACATAATGCGAAGATAAGACCGAGCATGAGCTTTGTGCATGATGAGATGCCGGTATACCCTGAAGTGGCTAAGCAGTTGGAATTGAATTGGTGGAATGATAGGCAGGAAATAAGAAAAAACTCTGTACTGAAATTTTGCAAAACAATGACGCTATATGAGTACATTCAGGAATATATACAGTGGTGTTATGAGAGAAATAAATCTTGCTAATGTTTGTCAAGCAGATATTTGAAGATATTGAGCACTTTGAGAACAGAAAAAAGAGTAACCTTAATAAGACCTGCTGTTGCAGATCAGTAGTTAACGGCTATAATGAAAGCGGACGGATTTACTTGTACAACTCCATCGCACGAGCGTAGTAGATCCGCAGGAACTTATTGACGGCAGCCATCTTGGCTACGTTGTAGGGTTTTCCTTCCTGTTCCTTTTTGATCAGAAAAAGGTATACAGGATCGTCCTGAGGTTTTGTCAGTTTGAGAGCCTGCATAACCTCAAAACAAGCTTTTCTGAGGGCCGGGTTGCCACGTTTAGAGATGTGACGATTCCGGCTCTCGAACTGTCCGGACTGATATGGTGGGGTATCGTTGCCGGCATAAGCGTTGAGAGCCTTACCACTGTGAAAACGGCGCACATCGCCGATCTCTGCAAGGATGATTGGTCCTAGACGGTCACCCACGCCAGCCATAGAGCGAAGTACTTTGTACTCCGGTATGGTCTCTGCAATGATTCGCATTTGAAGATTGATCTCATCGGCAGCTTTCTGAGATGTGGATACGAGTTCAACACATTGATCCTGTGTCATTGCAGATAATGGATTCTCTCCGTGGGTGGTAATACTGTTAAGGGCCAGCTCATAGATCGCCAGCCCCTTTGCTCCGGCAAACCGATCCTTTGTCTTCTTGACCAGGACCTGATAGCTGTCCAGAAAACGCGTTTTGCCCATCTTTCGGATCACGTCAAAAGACTTGAAACGCTTAATGAAGCGTAGCAGTACGCAGTTGTCGGGATCCCGGCTCTTAAGTGGCAGGATGGTCGTAATGCCCGGCATCGTTTCGTCCAGAAGACTGAGCAACTGAATCTTGGCAACAGTAAGGGTTGATATCTTTTGGTTGTATTGCCTGGAAAGAAAGAGAAGATCCTCATACTTTTGGTCCTGAGGTGTGTAAGGCACTAGAGAATACGATTTCTCAAGTGCATACTGAGCAATCCGCAAAGCATCTCTTTTGTCCGTCTTTGCTTTCCGAAGCGAGGTATCGCCATACTTCTTCATCTGATAGGGATTGATCAGACAGACTGGAAGATCTGCTTCCTGAAAAGCTTTCAGGAGTGGATAATGGTAGTGGCTGGTAGGCTCCATAAGGATGGTTGGAGGTTCGGACGTCCTTTTGATGTAATCGACCAATGCATGCAGTTCACCAGCGACATGATGAACATCAAAAGGCTTAGCACGGATGGTGCCATCACCATTTAGGATGGCCACCGTGCTCTTGGATTTAGATACATCAATACCAACAGCAATCATAAGAAAGACTCTCCTTTCGTA
>JAILJC010000169.1 GCA_024694965.1 Lachnospiraceae bacterium | reverse complement strand
AGGAGGACATCATGGAAAAAACAAGGGAGATCCACATAAGTAATGATGAAGCGACGACCGCGACGGCTCTTAAGCTTACCGATGAGTTTATCGAAAAGCTCGGCCTTGAGGGCAAGAAGGCCATTCGTTTCAGGCTTATCTCAGAGGAAACGATAGGTATGGTACGCGCGATGACGGGTGACTTTGAGGCGCTGTTCTGGCTTGAAAACGATGGCGATGCCTACAGGGTTAAGCTTATCGCCAAAACGGAGATGGACATTGATAAAAAGGACAGCCTCATTGCGGCTTCGACTTCCAAAAAGAATGCAGCGGTTAAGGGCATCATGGGCAAGATCGGCGAGATCATCGAAAACGGTCTGTTAAACTACGATGATGTGGCAAAGCTGCAGCAGGAGTACGGCAGCGGATATCTTGATTATGCTTCGATGGGATTTAACTTAAGTGCCGAGTATGTATCATCCGGTGCGCCGCTCATGTGGTCTCTGAGCAATTACAGGGAGCAGCTTGAGGATGCGGTTGCTACGAACGCTCCGGCCAGGGAAGCATGGGATGAACTGGAAGAGTCAATCGTTGCCAGCATCGCCGAGGACATCACGGTAGGCGTTAAGAAAGACCGTGTTGACATGACGATCACGGCAAGATTTTAAAAAATCAGCCACGGGGACGGTTCTTTTGTCGCGTGATTTTAACGCGCCAAAAGAACCGTCCCCGTGGCTGAAAAAGAGGTTATAAAGGTGGAAGAAAGTAAAAGTATCGAAGAGCTTGCAAAAGAACGGGAGGAATTTAACCAAATAGCGAAAAGCCTGGCCGATGACTACATGACAATCTACTACATTGAAATAGAATCGGGCAGGTATACGGAATTTTCACACAGTGATGTATATGAATCCATGAATGTTCCCAGGCATTGGGAGGATTTCTATAAGGAAACGCGTGATAACGCAATAAAGTATGTTCATCCCGACGACCGGGAATTTGCCGAGGGTCTGTACTATAAGGAAAAGATGCTTGAAAACCTTAAAGGTAAAAAGTCGTTTTCCTACAAGTACCGTGTCATGGTTTCGGGGCAGCCGAGATACTTCAGGTTTACCGTGATCCGTGCGGATGACGGTAAGCATATTGTTTTGTGCGTTAAAGACATAAACGATGAAATGACGGCGGAAACCGTCCAAAAGAAAAATCAGATCACCTTTGGCCAGATAGCCGAGAGCCTTGCATCAAACTATGATGTTATCTACTATGTCAATACATCGGATGCAAGCTATGTGGGATACACCACAAATAACATATACGGCAAGCTGGAGGTTCATAACGAGGGGCAGGATTTCTTCCGGGAATCGAAGAATATCATGTCTCTCATAGTACATCCTCAGGATGCGAAAAAAGTCCGTGAAGTGCTGAGTAAGGATTATATGCTTTCGGCACTTGTAGACAGAAAACAGTTCAGCATCGATTACCGTCTCATAATTGAAAACGAACCGCAGTATACCAGGCTTACGGCCAGGAAATCAAGCGATAAGGAACACTTCATCATCGGGGTCGAAAACATTAATGATGAAGCCCTTAAAGAGAAGGCGCACCTTAAGGAATTAAGCCGGGAAAAGGAACTTGCAAGGCGCGATGAACTGACCGGAGTCAAAAACAAGACCGCTTATGCGGAGCTTGAAAGCGGTGTGCAGGAAAAGATCGATAAAGGACTGGAATATCATCCTTTTGCGATCGCAATCTGCGACATTAACTGGCTTAAGATCGTAAACGATACCGAGGGGCACAAAGCGGGCGATGAATATATTAAGGCAGCGTCCAAGCTTATCTGTGATGTCTTTTCTCACAGCCCGGTATTCCGCATAGGCGGTGATGAATTTGCGGTATTCCTTGGCGGAAGCGATTATCCTGAAAGGGAAGAACTGATAAAGAAGCTGCGCAATCAGGTGAGCGCGAATAAAGAAAGCGGAAGCGGTCCTGTCATAGCTGTCGGATTGGCTGAATTTGAACCCGGGAATGATACTAAAGTCGCGGATGTATTTGAACGCGCGGATAACCTGATGTATGAAGACAAACGCAGGATTAAAGATAATGGGAGGATCTAATAAAACAGGATAGAAAACGCGGGGACGGAATATCCATCCCCGCGTTTTAAGTGAGCCACTGGGGATTCGAACCCCAGACAACTTGATTAAAAGTCAAGTGCTCTACCACCTGAGCTAGTGGCCCGTGATCAAATTGTGCTTAGCGGCTTGTCGGTCATAAGGGATCCCGATTATGCCCGTAAACAGGGCTAGCCGGATTCGAACCAGCGAATGCAGGGATCAAAACCCTGTGCCTTACCGCTTGGCGATAGCCCTACAAAAACTTTGCTCTATCTTTCAATAGAGCAAAAGGGTGGGTAGAGGGACTCGAACCCTCGGCCTCCAGAGCCACAATCTGGCGCGCTAACCAACTGCGCCATACCCACCATATTACTTACTTAAATTTCATAGGGGCTACCGAACCCGAACGTGCTCGAAGGGATTCGAACCCCCGACCCACGGCTTAGAAGGCCGTTGCTCTATCCAGCTGAGCTACGAACACACACTGAAACGACACTTTAGGCGAGTCAGCGGTAATTATTATATAGCATATCCGGTAAATATTCAAGGAATATTTCAAACAAAGCCCTTCCACGTATTATATATGATTATTTTCCATTTGCAAAGCCTTTTTAGTATACTTTTAGTACCTTGAAACAGCCCTGCAACAGATTTATAATTTTGAACATGTATATTATAATAGGCATTAAATAAATATAAAACGGGGAAAAGGGGCTGATGAACCGTCATGGATTATTTTAAGCTGATCGAATCTTTTAGAGGGGTAGCCTGCGTGGTATCGCTGAGGAAGTCTGAGGACGGAAACAGTAAGATTACGATCGCTTCCGCAAATAAAAACTATCTTGCATCGGTCAACAAGCTTGATGAGGAGTTTGTTCCGAACAGGCCATATACATATTACATATCCGAAGATAACAATTTTGAGGCTTTGGTAGAAAGCTGTATCTCAAAGGGAAAGATAGCGCATCATTATGTCAATGCCGACCTGTATAATGCGTGGCTTGACCTGTTCATGCTTCCCTTAAACGATGATGAAGACGGAAACGGATACTGCCTGTTCACATACGAAATGAACGTAGAATCCGACTCCGACAGGATGATCAACATATCGGCAAAGACTGCATATATGGTTTTGAAGACCTGCATCAAATTCAGGGAGAATTTTGATTTCAAGGAGACGATGGATTCCATTGTCAGGGATATAAGGAACCAGTGTGAATCCGACGGCTGTGCGATCATCCTTACCGACAGGGAAAACAGGAAGATCGATATCTGTTGCTTTGACAAAGCGGGAGGAGATGTGTTTGCTCCCGAAGAAGAAGATATCTTTTTTAAGCCTGAGTTTTATGACATCGTTGAAGGCTGGCATGATATAATGAGCGGTTCAAACTGCTTCATAATATCGGACGAAGCGGAGCTTAAGGAAGTAAAGGAAAAGGATGTAAACTGGTATAACTCTCTGGTTCTATCGGGTGTGAACAACCTCGTTTTATATCCTCTCCATGTAAGGGAAAACCTTTACGGTTATATATTTGCAACTAATTTCAATTCGGATAAAACAACTTTCATAAGGGAAGTGATGGAGCTTAATTCCTTTATCCTTTCTGCCGAGGTTGAAAACTTCAGGATGCGGCAGAAGCTTGAAAAATTAAGCACTGTCGACCTGTTGACCGGAGTGCTCAATCGCAATGCCATGAACTCGAAGATGCAGGAACTTGAA
>JAILJC010000143.1 GCA_024694965.1 Lachnospiraceae bacterium | reverse complement strand
TATACTTCATTACTCCGTATTTACTGAATTTAATCCTTACTTTCATAGCACACGCCTCCGCCGTAGACCGCGGCGCCGCACCCCGAACATGATGCACGGCAGTTGGGGGTAACCTTTTCGTTTAAGGCATTTTCCCATTCCTTTTTAAGGAATGTTTTTGTAACACCTATATCGATCATGTCCCAGGGAAGTATCTCATCAAAGGACCGCTCCCTCGTTGTATAAAAATCAATAGATACATTACATTCATCAAACGCTTCGTACCATGGTTCTGAGCTAAATGTTTCCGCCCAGGAGTCAAAAAGACATCCCTTTTCATAAGCAGTTAAAAGCACCTGTGAGAGCCGTCTGTCACCTCTTGCAAACACACCCTCAAGTACACTTACATCGGCCTCATGATAATTGTATTTGATACTTTTACTGTTTAGCTGTTCATGCATGCAGTCATTAACAAAATGAGCCTTATCAAGGAACTGCTTTCTTGTATTCATTGAAGCCCATTGAAAGGCGGTAAAGGGCTTGGGCACAAAGAAGGATGAAGACGATACTATCTGAACCCTTCCGTGACGCTCGGACTTTGGTATGAGCTCGTAGTACAGCTTTGCGATATCGTTTGACAGTTCGGCTATACCTCGCATATCATCT
Organism: Lachnospiraceae bacterium; assembly: GCA_024694965.1. GTDB lineage: Bacteria > Bacillota > Clostridia > Lachnospirales > Lachnospiraceae > UBA2868. The sequence goes on along the minus strand of JAILJC010000143.1, from coordinate 14,469 downwards.
TCGGTTTCAGTAGGGAGACCAAGCATGAAATATAGCTTGACTCTTGTCCATCCGCCGAGGAAAGCCTTGGAAGCACCGTCAAGGATCATCTCCTTTGTGAGGCCTTTGTTGATGACGTTTCGAAGCCTTTGTGAACCGGCTTCGGGTGCGAAGGTTAGGGAGCTTTTCTTTATATCCTGGATCCTGCTCATGACATCGAGCGAAAATGCATCTATCCTTAAGGAGGGAAGCGAAATGTTTAAACGCTTCTTTTCCGCATGGTCCACAAGAAAACCGACAAGTTCCTTAAGCGATGAATAATCACTTGAACTCAGTGAACTTAAGGATATTTCTTCATGGCCGGTATTATCAAGCATTTCAACGGCATATTCTTCAAGAAGCTTTACGTCACGCTCCCTTACCGGCCGATAAAGCATCCCGGCCTGGCAAAAGCGGCATCCCCTTATGCAACCGCGCTGGATCTCAAGTACCACCCTGTCCTGTGTCACCTTTATAAAGGGAACGATGGGCCTTACCGGGTAATAAGTATCTGATATATCCATTTCGACTGTCTTTTTGATAACGGAGGGGATATCATCGTATTTAGGTGTGAAAGATGATATCGTACCGTCTTCGTTATAGCTGACAGTGTACAAGGAAGGCACATATATCCCTTCTATGCACGCCGCGCGGCGAAGAAAGTCACCGCGGCTTGCTCCTTCGTTTTTGCACTGTTTATAAAGATCTATGAGCTTTCTGTAATTTGTTTCACCCTCACCTATGTAAAAAATATCAAAAAAATCAGCCAGCGGCTCGGGATTATAGGTACAAGGGCCTCCGCCTATGACTATCGGGCAGGACCAGTCCCTGTCGGCTGACTTAAGTGGAATGTGTGACAGGTCAAGAACCTGAAGCACATTTGTATAACACATTTCATACTGGAGTGTGATCCCCAGAAAATCAAAATCGGCCACCGGATCCTGTGATTCGAGTGCAAATAACGGAATGTCCTGCTCCTTCATTATCTTATGAAGGTCAGTCCACGGTGAATAAACACGTTCACACCACACATCGTCAAAAGTGTTGAACATTGAATATAAAATCTGGATGCCAAGGTGCGACATGCCGATCTCATACACATCGGGAAAGCACATGGCAAACCTGACATCCACTTTATCTTTGTTCTTTACCACCGAATTAACTTCGTTTCCGATATACCTGGCAGGCTTTTCGACGGTAAGCAGGATCTCTTCGCTAAGCGCGGTTTTTCTCATAAAACACTCTCTACCTGTTTGCCAGCTCCTTAACTATATCGTTCCAGTCAAGCCCGCATTCCGCCATAAGGACCATGACATGATAAAGGAAGTCGGCTATTTCATATTTTACTTCTTCCTTATCGGGATTTTTGGCTGCGATCACTATCTCGGTAGCCTCCTCCCCGACTTTCTTAAGTATCTTATCTATTCCTTTGTCAAAAAGATAATTCGTATATGAACCTTCCTTGGGGTTATTACGCCTGTCGATAATGATGTTGTAAACATCTTCAAATACCTTAAGCGGATCCTTGGAAACTTCACCCGTGCTTACTATGTCATTGAAAAAGCAGGAGTAACTTCCGGTGTGACAGGCATTACCCACCTGGGAAACCCTTGCCAGGATGGTATCAAAGTCGCAGTCTGCGGTTAATGACTTAACATATTGATAATGTCCGGAGGTTGCACCCTTCACCCACAATTCGTTCCGGCTTCTGGAATAATAGGTCATAAGTCCCGTATCAAGCGTTTTTTCAAATGCCTCGGCGTTCATATAGGCAAGCATAAGGATTTCGCCTGTCTTATGATCCTGTACTATGACAGGAACATGACCGTCCGAATCCTTTTTAAGATCGTCAAAGGTTATCTCACTTTTCAATATGCAGGTCTTAATGCCGTTTGTATCAAGTTTCTTTTTGATATCCATAAGCTCTTTTGGATCTGCATTTACAAAAGCGCCGGAAACGCCGATGACACATTCGTTTTTGAGTATCTTAAGTGTATCATCAAAGGAATTGCCGCTGATCACGGGAATGAGTTTCAGGCCCTTGTAGGAATCCGAAACGTCATCGCTTAATAATATGACACCTTCGCAGTAGTTACGTATCGGTTCTATGTTATCAAGAACCTGCTCCTGGGTATCGGCACAGACAAAGATTTTATCCTTCCCGAACCTTAAACCTACTTCTTCCATAAGGTTAACGTTTGCTGTTTTGGCAAGATTGAGTGCAGCATACCTGCAGCCTGCATAAAGTATCTTTTTAACATCCTCGGTTCTGTTGATGTTTCCTGCCCCCATAACCGGGATATCTATAACCGAGGTAATATTCCTCATTGTAAGCAGAGCCTGTTCGTGTGACGCATCATCATATGACTGGTCGAAGATAATGAGCATATCAGCTCCCGAGCAGGCACATCCCAATGCGTATTTAACAGGATCGTCACTTACGATGACGGTATCGCTGAAATCATTGTAAAGCCTGCCGTCCTTAAGATACAGGCAGGGGATGACCATCTTTTTATCCATTACAGCTTTCCTTTCGTTGACAGAACATCTGAAATACGCTCATCATGCTCAAGTGCGGTATCAAGCGCTTTTGCAAAGGCCTTGAACATTGCTTCCGCAATATGATGCGAGTTGGTTCCCGATATTACCTTGATATGGATGTTCATCATTGCCGAATAACTTACGGCATAGAAGAATTCGTGTATAAGCTCTGTATCAAGATAACCGATCTTCTCAGTGGAAAAAGATGCTTCATAAGATAAATACGGCCTTCCGCACAGATCGACGGCGCAAAGGACCAAAGCATCATCCATCGGAAGGATCATGCTTCCGTATCTTTTTATGCCTTTCTTGTCACCAGCGGCCTTTAGGATAGCATTGCCCAAAACAATACCGGTATCCTCAACAGTATGATGTGCATCAACATGGAGATCGCCTGTTACGTTAAGCTTCATATCGAAGAAACCATGCTTTGAAAAACCTTCAAGCATGTGATCGAAAAACCCTATTCCGGTTTCAACCTCGTATTTCCCGGAACCGTCCAGGTTAAGCTCCAGATCTATATCCGTCTCGCCGGTGCTTCTTTTGATAACAGCAGTCCTCTTATCCTTCATAACTCCTCCTTTTTAAATAACACATTATAATAACGCTATTTTTGCTTCCTGACCTTTATTGAGTTTGCATGAGCTGTCAATCCCTCGGCATTGGCAAATGCGATTATGTCATCGGAAGCCTCAAGTAATGCTTTTCTTGAATAGGAAATTATACTGGTCCGCTTGATAAATGCATCGACTCCGAGCGGCGAGAAAAACTTTGCTGTGCCGTTCGTGGGAAGTACATGATCGGGGCCCGCATAATAATCACCAAGAGGTTCCGATGAATTTTCCCCAAGGAATATAGCTCCGGCATTCTTAATCTTAGGCATGACTTCAAAAGGATCCGCAGTAAGGATCTCAAGATGTTCGGAAGCTATCTCGTTTGCAGTCAAAACGGCATCGTCGATATCTTTTGCTATGAGTATATAACCGTAGTTATCCAGAGATTTAAGGATGATCTCGCGCCTTTCAAGTATTTCTGTGAAACGATCCACTTCCTTATTTACCTTGTCGGCAAGCTCCTGTGACGTAGTAATAAGAATAGCCGATGCCAGTTCGTCATGTTCTGCCTGCGAAAGCAGGTCGGCTGCCACATATGTGGCATTAGCGTTTTCATCGGCGATTATTAATATCTCGCTGGGGCCCGCCACGCTGTCTATGCTGACATGGCCAAACACTGCCTTTTTGGCAAGCGCCACAAAAATATTTCCGGGGCCCACTATCTTATCAACCTTGGGTATGGATTCGGTTCCGAATGCAAGAGCAGCGATCGCCTGAGCGCCGCCAACCTTGTATATCTCACTTACGCCGGCTATCTTTGCGGCGACAAGTGTTGCCGGTGTTACTTTTCCGTCCCTGCCGGCCGGTGTTGTCATTACTATCCTGTCTACACCCGCTACCTTTGCGGGGATGATGTTCATAAGCGTCGATGACGGATAAGCTGCTTTACCTCCGGGAACATACACACCGACTTTTTCTATGGGAGTTATACGCTGCCCAAGAAGACTTCCGTCAGGTTTAGTGTCAAACCAGCTGTTTGTCACCTGTTTTTCATGATAGGCCCTTATATTGGCGGCGCTTCTCTCCATTACTTTGATAAGCTCTTTATCGTATGAGTCATAAGCCTCATCTATCTCCGCCTCGGTAACCCTTATATTGCCGGCATTAAGCTCAAATTTATCAAATTTAAGTGTGTATTCAAAAAGAGCCTTGTCTTTGTCAGTCCGTACCTTTTCGAGTATTTCTTTTACGGTTTCTTCATATTCCGTATACTGGGACGGACTGCGCTTTAAAAGATCGTTTATTATATTTGTTCTTGTATCTTCGTTAAGCTTAACTATCCTCATAACTTCTCCTTGATATCACGGATGAGTTTGTTGATCCTCTCCGCTTCCATTTTCATACTTACCTGGTTCACTATCATCCTTGCGGACAGCGGACATATTTCTTCAAGAATTTTCAGCCCGTTTTCCTTTAGTGTCGATCCTGTTTCGACTATATCAACTATAACTTCGGACAGACCGACTATCGGGGCAAGTTCGATAGAACCGTTAAGCTTGATTATGTCTACGGTTTGATGCTTCCTGTTATAGAAATAATCCTTTGCTATCCTCGGATATTTTGTTGCCACACGTATCATCTCATGATGCTTTAGCAGTTCTTCCGAAGATTCCGGACCGCAGACACACATCCTGCATTTTCCGAACTTAAGATCCAGTACCTCATAGCACTTACGGTCTTCTTCGAGTATGGTATCTTTTCCTACAACACCTATATCTGCGGCTCCGTACTCAACATACGTCGGTACATCGGGCCCCTTTGCCAGAAAGAAACGAAGCTTTAAGTCCTCATTGACAAAAATGAGCTTTCTCGTATCCTTATCCTTCATTTCTTCGCAGGTTATCCCTATCTCTTCGAACAGTTCAAGTGTCCGGTTTGCCAGGCGTCCCTTTCCGAGTGCAAAAGTTAAATATTCCATAAAGTACCTACCTATCCTTAAAACGTAATAAGGGTATATCCCCTGTCATTGGCATATTTATCAATATCTGTTCCGGGGAATTCCTCCTTGTTTATCATAGTAACGGGTTTGTTTTCCTTTCTTAAGCTCATTGCCTTATCATATGCACCGGTCCTTGTTTTATCGTCATATGATATAAGATATTTCTCCGTGACATGCGTATCAATACTTATATTCTGGCGTTTAAGGACAGACATCAGCTGGTCTATCATAATACAGAATCCGATAGCGCCTGCCTTCTTGCCGAATTCACTTAACAGATTGTCATATCGTCCGCCTCTTATGATGGCATCTCCGCTTCCGTGTGTATAACCCCTGAAGATGATCCCTGTATAATAGTTGTACTTACTTAACATACCAAGATCGAAGGAAATGTATTTTTCCAGGCCGTTTAATTTTAATATTTCATAAATGCGTTCAAGCCTTGCTATCGCATTAATGGACCTTGTATTGGACACATATCCCTTTGCTTCATCAAGAGTGTCAATACCGCCGAAAAGCGCAGGCATACGCGAAAAGATATCCTTAACGTTTTCCTTTAGCTCAAGAGAATCGAGGATATCAAGAGTTCCGAAATAACTCTTATCGTTGATGGCTGCACGAAGCATAAGCTCTTTTTCTTCATCGATGCCGTATTCGGCGCAAAGGCCCTTGAAAAACTCAAGGTTGCCGATACTTATCTGAAAATCATTCAGAGAACACTTTTTAAGAATATCGATCACCATCATAAGGATCTCGACGTCGGCATCGGTGCCTGTATCGTTTATAAGCTCGGCTCCTATCTCAGTCGTCTCTTTAAGACGTCCCTGATATTCGGAGGTATTGTTAAATATACTGCCCGAATAGCAAAACCTCATCGGCATGCTTTCATCCGCAAAATATTTGGCAGTGGAGCGCGCGATCGAAGGAGTAAAGTCCGGCCTCAGTGCCAGGGTGTTACCTTCCTTGTCAAAGAACTTATAAAGCTCCTTTGAAGGAGTTGTGCCGATATTCCCCGAAAAAACATCAAAGAATTCAAATCCCGGGGTTTGGATATCTTCGTACCCGTAATTCCTTATAAGCTTAAGGATGGTGTCTTCAATGAAAAGCTTATCCCGGTATTCGGTTCCGTAGATATCTCTTACACCTTCGGGTGTGTGTATAAGCTTTTTAAGCATGTTTACTCCTGTTCCGCCTCACGGCTTTCAAGATCTTTACTGAGCAGTTCCAGATATGGGACCAACACCCCATGTCCTTTCGGTATCACATATTCGGGATCCAGCTCCGAGTATTTAAAGCTCTTTCGGCCTCCCGAATTCATTCTTTCCCAGAAAACTGAAAGTGTTTCATATTTCAGGTAATAGAATACATCAATTCCCGAAAAATACAACAGGAAAAACGCTATGCCCCCCTGTTGTTCGAATTCTTTCATAAATTCAACCTGGTGTTCATGGATATTTGCCAGTGCAAAAGTCTCGGTTGCACACTCCTTGGCATCGAAGCATACCGGTATTCCCTGAACCGCTCCAATATAATCAACCGTACTTTTCTGGTCAAAATAGGCAAGCGTTATCTGTCTGTTCGCCTTGTCTATATTAATGGGAGTTATCGGTGTCGGGATCTTCTGTATAAGTCCCAGGCCGCCCTCCCTGTATCTTTCGTTTGTTCTGTTTATAAGCTCCTCGAGCATCGAACCGCGAAGACCGCGGCTGTTCCATGTGGGCATTTATACTCCTTGTTAAATGACGCTTACTTCCATTTTATTGAATTCATCGGGAAGCGGCGCCAAAAATGTCCTTGCCTCAAGATGTTTAAGGCCCTTGGGCATATCACACGGCATTGTAAGAGAACCGGCGTGCAGCATCTGCGAGGTTATACCGTATTTTGATCTGAGGATATCGTTAAGCCCGCGGTCACCGTACTTAGCATCTCCCAGTATCGGATGTTTGACAGATGCAAGATGAGCCCTTATCTGGTGGGTTTTTCCGGTTATCAGTTCAACATCGATTAACGTATGATCATCATATGACTTTGCAGGTTCATATGATGTAACTATCCTTGAAGAACCGGGAACGGATCTGTTAAGAACACTTACCCTGTTGGTGCGCTCATCTTTTATTAGAAAACCGTCAAGAGTCACACGCTCATTAACCTTACCGGATACAAAGCATTTGTAGTGCTTTTTAAGACTGTGGTCCTTAAGCATTGCCGAAACAGCATTTGCGCAGATATATGTCTTTGCAAAGATCATGATACCGGATGTGTTCCTGTCAAGACGGTTGCATATCGAAGGCTTGAATACCTTCAGGGTTTCCTTATCGATCTCGCCCTTGTCCATAAGATATTTAAGGCCCAACTCATTTACCGAAATATCATCCTTTGAAGCCCTCTGTGAAAGCAGCCCCGAAGGCTTGTTGAGTATAATGATATCGATGTCTTCGTAGATGATGAAATCGGCAAAGTCAACACCGTGCGTATCTGAAACGATCACCCCGCTCCTGTCCGAACTCATAAGATCAAATGTATCATCCGAAAGAAAAATGCGTATTATATCTCCCGACTTAAGACGTTCGCTGCCGGATGCCTTTTTCCCGTTTAGAGTGATGTTCTTTTTGCGGAGCATCTTGTAAACAAAACCGGCCGGAGCATTATTAAGTATCTTTATTAACTGTTTATCAAGCCTCAGGCCTTCATTTAAAGGTCCGATAACATATTCCTTCATAAGATCACAGGCTTACCGCCTTAAGGGTATTTAGTACAGACATATCTCTTACGGGATCCATGCCGGCTCTGTTTGCATTCATCTCCCGCAGCCGTCCGGTAAAGCTTTCGGGGTCGTCATATATCTTTATTATCAAACCTTTATGACCGTCATTTTTAAGCACTGTATCCAAATGTTCCTTAAGTTTTGTTTTAAGAGCATCAGGGCCTGCGTGTTTATCTGCCACAGGCTTAAAAAAACAGATGATGCTGCCGCCTGTACATGCGACAGCCTCTGCAAAAAAGGTCCTTTCATAGGTTGTTAACGGGAGCTCATAGATAATGGGTATATCGCCGGCAGCCGAAGAAAATAAGGTGTATTTCTCGCGGCTTAATGATGAAAACCTGAAAAACATTATCATATTCACAAGGCTCTTGCTTGCAGGAAGGATACTTAACACTGATATAACAGTGAAAAGATTCTTTCTTGTATGTGTTATCCCGATACCGAGAAGAAAAATTCCTATTGCACACGCATACATAAACAGAGTTATAAGGGTAACCCGTAAACGGCGGTCATTTATATAACCCCATTCGCCTTTATTCTTCCTTAACGGCTTCATCGGATTGCTCCTTATCAGTGTATCCCGCAGCATTTTTGAGAGTTACTATCTCATCGTGCGTGAGCGCCCGAAACTGTCCGGGAGACAGCGAATCATCAAGTTTAACTCCGCCTATATTTATCCTTTTTAAATAAACTACGGAACGGCCCATTGCCATTATCATCCTTTTGACCTGGTGGAACCTTCCTTCGGTAATTGTAAGCTCATATGAGCTCTTTCCGTCCTTTGCTCCCGCACTTTTAAGTTTTGCGGGAAGGCACGGTACATCATCTCCTATATCAAGTCCCTTCTTAAACTGCGCAGCAGCACCTTTGGGAAGTGCCTTGTCGCATATGACATAATAAACCTTATCAACATGCTTTTTCGGAGATATTATCCTGTGGCAGAGTTCTCCGTCATTGGTGATTATGAGCAGCCCTTCCGTATCTTTGTCAAGCCTGCCGACAGGAAAAAGGCCGTCATGATTTACCCCGGTAAGATATGACAGTACCGTATCGCTTAATCTGTCCTTTACGGCGCTGACACAGCCGGCAGGTTTATTGAGCATGTAATATGAATAGCGCTCATAGATAAGTGCCTCATCATCAAGACATACCGCTGCATCTTCGTTTATTTTGTGCCCCGGATCGTGTATTACGGTTCCGTTAACACTTACACGGCCGGCCTTGATCAAAGATACCGCATGTTTTCTGCTTCCGGTACCGCATCCTGCCAGAAAGCGGTCAAGCCTAATCATTTCACCCATCAGTCACACATCTCCATTACTCTTAACAGAAGGCGCCAGGTCCTTTCGGTACTTGAGATATTCAGCTTCTCTTTCGGTGTGTGGATATCTTCGATATCGGGACCGATGGAAACTATATCCATACCGTTGACCTTATCATATATTATACCGCATTCCAGACCTGCATGGATCGATGTTACGTGTGCGGGCTTGCCGTACAGTTCCCTGTAAGCAGTCACAACCATATCGCGCAACCTGGAACGTTCCTTGTATTCCCATGCGGGATAATCGGATTCAATTATATATTCACCGCCGATAGTTTCGGTAAGGAACTTCAATTTTTCACTCAATGCTTCCTTCTCGGATGATATTGAGCTCCTTATGCTTATTATCAAAGAAAAATAATCGTCCCTCAGCCTCATGATACCTGCATTTGAAGAGGTTTGAACAATGCTCTGTGACTCGGGACACATTTTTGCTATGCCGTCCGGAACAGTCATAAGAAGAAAGATCACACGTTCCTTTGTCTTGGGAGTTAAAACCCTTTCCTCTGTTAGGTCACCGGCCTCACAGTAAATGGTTATATTGTTCTCTATCTGCCTGTACTCATTGATCACCGTCATTTCAAATTCAGTGATAAGGTCCTCAAAACAGGTTGCATCCTTGGGATCTAAAAGTACCGACGCCTTGGATTCCCTTGGTATCGCATTATCCTGCAGGCCACCCTTTAAGTAGTAAAGCTGATAGTCAACCTTGCCGCTTAAGAAATGAAGCAGCCTTCCCATAAGAAGATTCGCATTGCCCCTGTATTTATCAATTTCAGCTCCCGAATGTCCTCCCAGAAGTCCGCAGATGATGATATCATAAGAAAGCCCGCTCCCTTTTTTGTACCTTACCGGAACATGGCACTTAACCTTGCGGCCGCCTGCCGAGCTGACGAGTATTTCACCTTCTTTTTCATTGTCGATATTGATCATCTTACGAGCCTTGACGATGGAAGCATCAAAGCCGGCCATACCGATCATCCCGGTTTCTTCGTCCGTTGTAAACAGGCACTCGAGTTCCGGGTGGACGATCGAATTATCATCAAGGACGGCAAGCATATATGCAACGGCTATGCCGTCATCGCCTCCGAGGGTTGTTCCCTTTGCATAAACGTAGTCGTCCATTACGGCAAGCCTTAAAGGATCTTTTGTAAAATCAAACTTGGGGTCAGAATCAAAATTCTTTTCGCAGACCATATCAAGATGACCCTGCAGCATAATGGGCTCACAGTTTTCCTTCCCGACAGATGCACGCTTTCTTATAAGTACATTGTTGTATTCGTCCCTCACATACTTAAGGCCCCTGTCAGTGGCAAACTTTACACAGTAATCCGCGATCGCCGTTGTATTACCTGAACCGTGCGGTATGCCGCATATCTCCTCAAAATAATGAAATACCTTTGCGGGATTTAATCCATCAAGAACAGCCATTTTCTCTCTCCATAAAGATCATTAATCAAAAGGAGCCGAAGCATCGGCTCCCATATCTATTTGTTGATCATATTAAGACCGCTTATATCCGAAGCTGGAGCGGCATCAACCTCGCCCGAGCGCTGGCCGATTCCCTCAATTGATGCGATCTCTTTCTCGAGCTCAACCTGCGGATAGAGATCCGCCCTGTTTTTATCTATGACGGCAGCACAAGCCTTAAGACGTTCAAGCAGTCCGGAGTATTTCGATTCCACATCTCCTATTGCGGTTTTAACGATACCCTGAACCTCGGCAAGCATGTCGTCTGTATATTTCATTGCCGATTGTCTTATGCCGTTGGCATCCGTGGTAGCCGTATCAAGAATCTGCTGAGCCTGCGAAACGGCCTGCTGTATCACTTCATTGGCCTGGGCATAAGCCTGCTGCATTATCTCGTGCTCATTGACCATGTGATCGGTATGTACCTGGGCTTCGTTGATCATCGCCTCGGCCTTTTCCTTGGCATCGTTAAGGATTGCTTCCTTGTTGCTTATGATCCTCTGATAGCGCTTGATCTCATCGGGGGTTTTCATCCGAAGTTCCCTTAGGAGTTCCTCGATGCGTTCCTTGTCAACAAGAATATTGGTACTTGAAAAAGCCTGGAACTTACATCCGTCGATAAAATCCTCGATCTCGTCAATGATCTGTTCAATCTTGCTGCTCATTTACTCTCTCCTAAATTATTTATTTGCCTGCACCGAATTTCTCATAAACCATATCCGCGATAAAGGGTGGAACGAACTTGCTGATATCGCCTCCGAAGCTGGCAACCTCCTTGACGGTAGACGAGCTTAGATATGCATACTCAAGGCTTGTGGTGAGGAAAATGGTATCCACCTCATCACCCAGCTTACGATTGGTCTGCGCCAGCTGCAGTTCATACTCGAAATCGGTGATGGCGCGAAGTCCCCTGATGATCACACCTGCATTGTTCTGCTTACAGTATTCGACCAAAAGCCCCTCATAGCTTTCTACCGAAACATTGGTGATATCCTTCGTAACTTCCTTTAATATATTAACACGTTCGTCTACAGAAAACAACGGAGTTTTGACTTTGTTGTTGAGTACGCTGACGGTTAAACTGTCGAAAATATCGGCAGCTCTTTTAATGATATCTATGTGCCCGTATGTTACAGGATCAAAGCTTCCCGGATAAATTGCAGCCTTCATGATTCCTCCGTTTCTTCATGTCCGGGCCTTATAAACAGATGACAGTTGTTCTTGTACTCCTTGTATTTTACAACCTCATAACCAAGCCCGGTTATATAGTCAAAATCAGTATTCCTGTCCGCTTCAATAACCAGCAGTGTATCGCAGCTTACAAGCGATGATGACGATAGATATTCCAAAACAGTCCGTTCGTACTGCTTTCCATAAGGCGGATCCATAAAGATTATATCATAAGCGCCCTGCCCCTCCAACCTCTTAAGTGCGGACATCACATCAGTGTTTAAAACAACTGCCCTGTCGGTAAAATGCGTGGTTTCAAGGTTTGCTTTTATACAGGACACAGCCTCTCTGGAACTTTCAACAAAAACAGCTTTGCTCGCACCGCGGCTTAATGACTCTATGCCTATGGCACCACTGCCCGAAAACAGATCGAGAAAACAGGTATCGGTATAGATATAAGGCATAAGTATATTGAACAGGGTCTCCTTAACCTTGTCCGAAGTCGGCCTGGTTTCATAACCAGGCGGGGTTTTAAGCAAGAGCCTTCTTGCACTTCCTGCGATAACTCTCATGTTTACTCCTACATCCTGACTTTTGTGCCCTTTGTGTCACGCCTAGCAAGTTTGAGCCTGTTTAGTTCAAGCATCCTTCCGCCCAGGTCGATACTCGCATCGCCCCCGTTTTTAAGCAGATAGACATCCGTGATCTCATCGGTTCCGTTAAGCTTCATTCCCCTTACGCCAACTGCACCTTTTTTCTTAAGAGGTATCTCTTCAAGCTGGAATTTAAGGAAAAATCCGTCCCTTGTCCGAAGTACGATATTGCGCTCATCCGTTATGGGGAAAACAGCCAGAAGTTCATCTCCGTCATTAAGTCCTGTTGCTGCCACAGAACGTTTGGTTACATCAAATTCAGTTCCGTATACGTGCTTTAACATTGACTTTTTGGATGCAAACACAAGCTTCTGCATTATGACTTCCTTTAGGCTGCATGCATACACTACTGCCTCGTTTGCGGAGCTGTAGTTGCTGACATTGTCTATGGGGATACCCTTATCCTTGAACTTTCCGTAAGGAAGATCCAGAACCTTGATGGTATGCATGAAGCCTGTATTTGTAAACAGGCAGACACGGCCTGTGTTCATTACAGGGAAAATATATCTGTTCTCAGCATCTATGGTATCCTTATTACGTTCGTAAGTGGCCGGATCAACCGTTTTACAGTAACCGAAACGGTCCATAAGGAATACGACCTCGGTCTCTTCTATCTTGTTTTCCTCAAAGACAGCAGCTTCGGCATTTTCGATAACCGTGCGCCTTTCCCTTCCATACTCCTTTTTATATCCGTCAAGCTCCTTTATTATGAGCTTGTCCATGGTCTTGCGGTTTGTGAGGATATCCTTATAGTTTTCGATGTTTTTAAGTGTTTCTTCATGTTCCTTTAAAAGTGCGTCTATTTCGAGCCCTATGAGCTTATACAGTCTCATCGAAAGGATGGCTTCAGCCTGGCGTTCGGTGAACTTGAGCTGTTCGGCCATTTTTTTTGAAATACGGGATTTAAAGGTAATCCCGGTTGTATCTCCGTTTATAAGGCAGGCCTTCGCCGTTGAAACATCCTTTGAGCCGCGCAGGATCTCAATTATCAAATCGATAACGTCACAGGCCCGGATGAGTCCCTCCTGTATCTCCTTTTTATCCAGTTCTTTTTTGAGAAGGTCCTTATATTTCCTGGTCCTTATCTCGTGCTGGAAATCAACATGGTGCCTTATTATATCCTTAAGAGAAAGGGTTTCCGGACGTCCGTTGGCTACAGCGAGCATGTTCACGCCGAATGTATCCTCAAGCTTGGTTTTCTTAAGGAGCATGTTTTTTAAGTTTTCAATGTTGGCATCTTTTTTTAGCTCGATAACGATTCGGATGCCTTCCTTGCTCGACTGATTGGAAATATCAACTATATCATTGGTCTTCTTTGCATCTATAAGCGCAACGATGTCGGTCAGGAACTTGCTTATATTGGCTCCTATCATGGTATAAGGTATCTCGGTGATGACAAGCTTGTGCTTTCCGCCTTTGCCCTTCTCCACTTCAACCTTGCCGCGGATCTTTATCTTACCTATACCCGTTTCGTATATTTCAAGAAGTTCGTCTTTGTTAACGACAATACCTCCTGTCGGGAAATCGGGGCCGGGAATGTATTCCATAAGCTCAGCGGTGGTTATTTCGGGATTGCGTATATAAGCCTTTACGCCCTCGATGACTTCGCATAGATTATGCGGAGGCATACTCGTGGCCATTCCGACCGCAATTCCTTCACTTCCGTTTATAAGAAGATTCGGTATCTTAGCGGGGAGGACAGCCGGTTCTTTTTCGGTTTCGTCGAAATTGGGAACAAAATCAACAACATCCTTGTCAAGATCGGAAAGTATGGTCTCCTGTGTTATCTTTTCAAGCCTGGCCTCGGTATAACGCATGGCTGCAGCGCCGTCACCTTCGATGGACCCGAAGTTTCCGTGCCCGTCTACAAGAGTCATGCCTTTTTTGAAATCCTGAGCCATTACAACGAGCGCATCATATATGGAACTGTCACCATGCGGATGGTATTTACCCATTGTATCACCGACGATACGCGC
>JAILJC010000132.1 GCA_024694965.1 Lachnospiraceae bacterium | reverse complement strand
CCTGCTAAAAGACATTCTTAAGGGCAACCCGCTTGATCTTATAAGGAATTATTACATAGGCTCCGGCAAGGGCGGCGGAGTGGGGATGGTAAATACCTTCTTCTGCGGAACGATAGTCCTTATCGGCGTGCTGGGGCTGTTCAGTGTTTCAAAGGATGTTATGCAAAAGAAGCACAGGCTTGTATATGCGGGGCTCCTTGTATTTACGGTGCCCATGTTTTACTTCGGGCCGTTGTATATGCTGTTTTCGCTGCTTAAGCAGAGCGCGGGACATGACGGCAGGTATTTATACCTGGGAACCTTTATATTTGTTTATCTGGCGGGCAGATTCTTCTGCCATATAGATAAGGTGAACAAAAAGCCGTTCATCATTACGGCCGTGGTTTATCTCCTTGTGTTTGCGGCCTGTCAGGTCCGGTACCCCGTTAAGAACAAGGCGCTCATAATATATACGGTGGCAGAGTTTGCCGCGCTTTTCATACTGCTGTTTATATACAGCCGCGACTTAAGCAAAAGGAAGGTGCTGCTCATTCCTGTGACTCTGCTTGTGTTTGCGGAGCTTGCGTTTAATGCATACAGGGTGCTTGATATCTATGACAATTACAGGGAATACACGGCGGCTGATTTTGCTGCATATGAAAGGTCCGAGCAGGAGTTTATAGACCGGATCGCGGCTTATGATAATGATTTTTACAGGATAAACCAGTTGCAGAATCGTGATATGTCAATAAATGAGACTACCGCCAACTACAACGAGGCAATGGCATTTTCATATGCTTCGGCCGAGGGGTATACTTCAACGCCTCACGGTTCACAGCTTGATTTCCTGGCTCGCGGCGGTTATCGTAATGAGGGTGAAACGCCGTCGGTCGTTTCGGAAACCTCGATCATCCCGTTTGATTCCCTGCTGGGGGTCAAGTACATCTTAAGTCCCTTTGCGGTAAGGGGATATGAGAAGGTGGCCGATCTTCCGGGTGAAAACGGTAAGGATGTGTATCTTAATCCCAATGTCATCCCTGTGGTATGCAAGGTAAGTTCCGCGCCCGGAGTGGTTTATGCGACAGATCCTTTTGAGTACCATCAGGGGCTTGTAAGCTCGCTTACGGGGACGGAAGCATCGTTTTACGAGCCGGTTTCGTTTGATATAAAGGATGAGGATGAGCTCCGTACCTATGAACTCACGCTTTCTGACGGGAACTATGCTTTTTACGGGTATATACCGTGGAAGTGGAAGGAAATGGGCGGCACACACATAGATATTAACGGTAAGATCAAAAAGAAGTATTCAGCCTGGAACAGCGAGGATCTGTTTTACGTACCTGTAGATGATGGCGCAGATAAGGCTTATGTAACGCTTGACGGCCGTATTCCGGATGTTATAGATTTCGAGAAGTTTTATGCGCTCGACCTTGATGCGTTTGAAAAAGCGATCGCACCGCTTAAAGGGGCGGATCCGGATGAGCTTGAGATAAAAAACGGGCGGGTGTATGCTAAGTTAAGCGCGGCGGCAGGTGAATACCTGTTTACGACGATACCCTTTGACAGGGGCTGGAAGGTTAAGTTAAACGGCAGGGTGATAAAGCCCGAAACCTATGAGTACTGCTTTATGCTTATCCCGCTTGAGGAAGGTGAGAACGTGATCACGATGGATTATCACATCCCGTTCCTGCCTGCAGGCATATTCCTGACGGTTCTTGGTATCGTACTTGTATTTGTAAATTCGTATAAAGAGAGAAGACATGAAGAGGGAACAAAGAAGGAGACGCCGTAGGATACTGCGGATCGTAACAACTCTTATACTGATGCTGCTTACCGCGGTCGTTATAGTGACCGTTTTAAGGATACGTGCCCTTAATGCGTTTAAGGGTGACTATTACTATACGGTCGATCTTTCGGACCGGGCGGTCGGCAATATAGCACTGTGGCTTGCGGATGTCGAGGGTGCCGAGATAGATCCGGAGTGGATAAAGGATAAGCTGCCTGAAGATATGTCCGTAAAGGTGGCCTTAAGCTTTGAAAGGCGCGGCTTTAAAAGGGGCAGTTATGAAGAATCACTCGATGAGGCAACTTATACAGCCTGCGAGAAGGGTGCCTATGATGCGTTGTCTGAGTGTTTGAAGGAGCTTATCATCGGACGCCTTGTGGATATCGGATATGCGGAGTCGGTATCCGGTGAGGAGGCCGATACCCTCATCAAGGAAACGCTTGGGATGACCATGGACAATTACCTTAAGAACGCAGGAGTTTTAGTGCTGCCCTCATATGATGAGCTTGCAGAGCCCGTTAACAGGAGCGGCGATTTTAAGATAAAGGGAAAGACGATCACATGGGAGAGGGACGGCGCCGAAGTGACGGAGCGTTTCGTTGCGGATAAGGAGACGTTATCGTTCCCGGAAAGCGGTGAGTCGGGATATCTGTTTAAAAGAGAAGCTGCGGAAGGAAAAAAGAAAGATTCCGGAAAGGATGCCGCGGAAGATAATGAGGATGACAGTGGGGAAAGCACGGAAGAAGGCACAGGGGGAGTAATAGATGTGGCAGAGTAATGTAAAAAGAAGGGCAGCGGCCCTTTTCATGATACCGGTGCTCATAATGTTGTTTATGATACCGGTAAGTGTAGAAACATCGGCGGGCACGCTGATACCGGCAAACGTGAATTTAAGCGTTGACGGCGGCGAGGCAGGTATCGTGCGCGCACTTAATGTATCGTACTTTAACAACACCTATATTTCGCTGCGTGATACGGCGGTGCTCTTATCGGGGAGCAGCAGGCAGTTTAACGCAGAAGTTAACGGCGGCAGCATCGTTATAAAAACGGGTGAGCCTTACTCGGATGAATTTTCCCATACGGGATATGAGGAGGAGAAGCTTGAGCAGTATTCGGGTGCCGAGCCTGCGGTCAATCCTCTTACGGTAAACGATGAGGAGCGAAGGTACTTTACGCTGATAGTAAACTTAGGCGATCATTATGACTGCTTCATCTCTCCGATGGATCTTGGGATGATAATAGATGCCGATTTTGATATCAATGAGTCGGGAATCAAGGTGAACACTTCGGAAGGATTTAAGATAAATCCTGCAAGGATGGAGGCCTACGGTTTCTTTGACGGGGTTAACACCGTTGTAGTCGGGGATGCGACTACGGGTGAGGTGTTTTATGCATTTAACCCCGAGGAGCCGCAGCCGATAGCGAGCACGACAAAGCTAATGACCTATCTTGTTACGATGGATGCGGTAAGTGCAGGGAAGATAACGCTTGAAGATACGGTCACGATCTCGGCGGAAGCGGCAAGGCTGTCTGCTTCACAGGACGGTTCTGTTGCCCTTAAGGAAGGGTGGGAGATCCCGGTGGCTGAGCTCATCATCGGTGCCCTGCTTCCTTCGAGCAATGAGTGTGCATTGACTCTTGCCGAGTATGTGGGCGGGAGCGAGGAGGAGTTTGTAAAGCTCATGAACGAAGAGGCCGAAAACCTGTCGTTATCAACGGCCATGTTTTATAACTCAAACGGGCTTCCTATATACACCGATAACGTCATCGCCGCAAAGACGCAGAACAAGATGAGCGGCTACGATATGTTCAGGCTGTGCGCTCATATAGTGACCAAGTATCCGATGGTTAAGGATATAACTTCGCAAAAGCGGGGTAAGCTTCCTTCGCTGGGACTTGAGCTTAAGAACACGAACGGCCTTTTGTATAACCTTCCCGAGGTAAACGGCTTAAAAACGGGTACCACTGATAAGTCGGGCGCCTGCCTTGTAACTTCGCTTACGGTACAGGGTTCGGACGGTCCGCATGACCTTATCGTAGTGGTGCTCGGAGCTGAGAATTCACAGGGAAGGCTCAGGGTATCCGAGCTCATGGCAAGGTACGGAAGGGATGTAATTGGCGGCAAGGCGGCCAAGATAGGATATGCCTTAAATGCTCCCGAGGAAGGCGAGAAAAAACTCACTGCCGAAGTCCTTATAAAGATGGTGGTGGACCACGCCCTTAACAGTAAATGAAAAATATGATATAATATATGGGTTATGAAAAAATGGTTTGGAAAAAGATCTCCTAAGAAGAGATCGTCCGGGCGGCCGCGCCGCAGGTTCCATAATTTCATATCCGGTATTTACGACAGGCTCCCAAAGAGGCTGCAGCGCTTTTTGTACAATAAATACGTTGCGGGCGCCGTTGTGCTGCTGGTCGTAATTATCGTTGTTGTTTTGATTGCGCTCGTGCCTTCGGCGACAGGTCAGGCGGCTTCGGCTAAGGACCGTGATAAGGATGCTTCGGGCGAAGTCATTTATGTTTTTGATGAAATGGGTAACAAGGTTGTCGCTTCCGAGGTGGAGGATGATTCTATCGTCCTGCAGAACGAAAAGGAAGTCGTCGAGGACCCGGTTACGCTTGCATATAACGCCAATACGAGGGACGGATACATGAACAACTGTATCTTCCTCGGGGATTCAAGGACCGTGGCGATGGTGAGCTACGGCATCATATCCGATTCAAATGTGCTTGCCAAGGTGGGTATCTCGCACTGGCAGGTCAGTTCAACCACATTTGTGCAGAATTCGGGCAGCAGGTTCACACTTTCGGATTTTTTAAGGGCAAAGAAAGAATCAGTCATCTATGTTTGTTACGGCGTAAACGGAATGAACGGAATGGCCGAGGATAAGTACAAGCAGACCTATACCGATCTCGTTGATAAGATAATAAGCCTTGCGGGGGACCGGCATGTCGTGCTCATGTCCATCTGGCCCGTTAACGACAACGGCAGGTACAAGGGCTCGGTTAAGAACGAGTGGGTTAACAAATACAATGATTTCCTGTATAACATGGCGGTCGAGAAGGGCCTTCATTACCTGGATGTCGCTTCGATCCTTAAGGACGAAAACGGCAGCATAAAGAAGGAGTATGATTCCGGCGACGGCCTTCACTACAGGGCTTCAGCCTACAAAGATATACTTAATTACATCATCCATCATCCCGTTCCCGGGGTTTCGGATGAAGGTGAGTTTGTTGTCCATTACGTACAGCCTCGCGGTGAGTACAAGGATATAATGACAGAGACTCCTGTGCTTCCTGAGATGACGCAGCTTATTGACGGCACAATACCTATTATTACCGGAATGCCGGCAGAGGGCGTGGAGCCTACAGCAACGCCTAATCCGGAAGAGACACCTACGCCGACACCCGAGCCTACACCCACACCGAAGCCGGAGCCGACCAAGGATCCGGAGCCGACTTCCGACCCCGATCCTTACGAGGATCCGGAGCCTACCGAGGAGCCCACGCCTACGCCGGAACCCACCGAAGTACCGGTGCCCGTGGAGCCTGAGGAGCCTGAGGAGACTGAGGAGACTGCACCGTCACCGGAGGAGCAGGCGAGTGAATAAAGTATACGAAACGAAAAGCTATCTTAAGGAGATTGATACCGTCGTTACCGCGGCGGGAGTTGATGATAAAGGTTTTTGTTATGCCGAATTTGAGGATACGGTCCTGTTCCCGAATGAAGGCGGCCAGAATGCAGATACAGGTACGGTATTGATCCTTGACGGGATTTCTGAACCTTCAGGCGGGGTTTCCCGCGAGGTAAGGGTGCTTGACGGTATCGTTTCGGGTGAGGGCATACGTTATATCGTAAGCGGCGAGCTTAAGGAGGGCATGAAGGTTAGGTTAACCCTCGACTGGGCTTCCCGTTACGACAGGATGCAGAATCACAGCGGTGAGCATATCTTAACCGGCGTTATCCACAACAGGTACGGATTTGACAACGTCGGATTCCACTTAAGCGATACGGGTTTTGTTACGGTTGATTTCAGCGGCGTACTGAGCTATGAGCAGGTCATAGAGTGCGAAGCGGAAGCCAACCGCATAATTTATGCGAACATGCCGATAAAGGACAGCTATCCCACGAAGGAAGAGCTTAAGTTGATCGATTACAGGAGCAAGATAGAGATAGCGGGCCAGGTAAGGCTTATCACCATAGGGGATGATAATGAGAAGGTGGATGTATGCGCCTGCTGTGCACCGCATGTTGCACGTACCGGTGAGGTGGGGATCATTAAGGTGCTCTCCGTCATAAACTGGAAGGGCGGCATCCGTGTGTCGATCCTTTGCGGAAGGCGGGCACTTGAGCAGATAAACAGGGAGCATGACATACTTACTTCGGTTGCCAGGAGCTTATCGACTGAAATGGTCAATGTGCCGGAACTGGTGGAACAGTACCGCGCTGAGGCACTCGACCTAAAGGCAAAGCTTGCAAAGGCAAGGGAGAGTGCGGTTATAGAAAAGATAGAAGCTGACGGGGCAAGGGGGCCCTTATGCATCTTCGTTGAGTCCGATTTTCCTGCAGCATCCATGAAGAACGTTTACAATGCGCTGCGAAAACCCCATGATAAATACGTCGGGGTATTCGCGGGGAGCGATGAGGAAGGCTACCGCTACAATGCGGGCGGGAGTGAATCCCGAAAGCTGGCGATTCTGCTTAAGGAAAAGTTTGATGCAAAGGGCGGCGGCAGCGATGAGATGATACAGGGTAAGTTAAGCGCAGGGCGCGAGGAGATAGAGAGGTTTTTTGATGGGCAGGTATGATACGGTAATACTCGATATAGGAAACGTGCTGGTTGATTTTTGCTGGAAGGCTCATATCGACAGCTTCGGATATGATGATGAGATAAAGGAGCGTATCGCTAAGGCCAGCGTTTTAAGTGACGACTGGAATGAGTTTGACCGCGGTGCGATAGAGGAAGATGAGATAATCGAGAGGTTCGTTGAGAACGATCCCGGTATCGAGACCGAGATACGTAATACATATGCGGATATTACGACCCTGCTTAAGCAGTACGACGGCGCAAAGCCTTTTATCTTAAAGCTTAAGGAGTTGGGCTTCCGTGTGCTTTATCTTTCCAATTTTTCAAGGAAGGCTGAGGTTGAGTGCGCGAAGGAGCTTGATTTTATCCCGCTTACTGACGGCGGTATCCTGTCCTGGCATTATAAGCTGATAAAGCCGGAACCCGCGATTTATGAGCTGCTCATCGATATGTATGATCTTGACCCGAAACGCTGCATTTTCTTTGATGATTCTAAGAGGAATGTCGAAGGCGCAAGAAGGTGCGGTTTTGATGCTGAAGTGTTTAAGGGTTATGACGAAGCTATGAAGCTAATCACGCAGTAGATATACAAGTCCCACGTCCGTCGAATACAGGCAGTCGTATTTCCTTTCAACGATCTCGTTCATCTGCGGAAGGTAATCGGGCAGCGTGTTGCTCGTTATGATCCACTTGGGCGGCGTGTTTTCAAGGAAGTCAAACAGTTCCTGTTCTATCGGCGGCTCAAGCGCTATGAAGTACTGGAGGTTCACCACGTA
>JAILJC010000121.1 GCA_024694965.1 Lachnospiraceae bacterium | reverse complement strand
CAGTGGATTTGAAGCCTTCTCCACGGCACATTCGGCCCTGCTTGAAATACTTGAATCCTGCACCATTTATTAATATATATGTACAAAACAGCTCCCTGAAACCTGTGCTTTGGGGAGTAAACGTTTGTTCAGATTCGGTATCCGGTAAACTCCTATCGATATTGCAGACCGGACGCAAATGGTTTAGTATCGGATTATATGAACAGATTCGCTAAAACCATAATAAAATACATCACAGGATTCGTCGTGACGGCAGCGCTGCTTACGGCGATCCTGTGTCTTGCCGCTAAGATACCGACACAGGCAATTTATAAACACACGCTTGAATCGGCCAAGTATCTGAGTGCGGGAGAATCATTCGGCTACGTTATCGAAAAAAAGAAAAGTACTATGATAGACCGGTATTCAGACGCTATCCTGTTAAACATTGCCTGGAATTACGATACCGGTTATCCTCTCAGATCTACAATGCTGTCGGCCTATTATTTTAATCCGGATCACGATGAACCCGAAAACTTACTGCTCTCTGTAAGTGACGGCTTGGAGGCGAACCAGCAGTATATGCGCTACTGGCACGGTTCCATTGCAATCGTAAGACCGCTCCTTATGATCATGCCTATCCGGGGCATATATATCCTTAACGCTGTCATTCTCCTTTTGCTTTTCCTGGCTGTGGTGATCTTGCTTATCCGCATGCGTCAGACAGTCCCGGCGCTTGGCATAACGCTGGGAATAGTAATGACAGCCTGGTGGTTCGTACCGCTGTCGCTTGAATATACCTGGACCTGCAGCCTGTCTCTTGCTGCAACGCTCGCTGTCATCTGCATTTCCCGCAAAGACAGGACTGCCGGATACGAATTGTTTTTCATGATAACAGGTATGGTAACGATCTTCCTTGACTTTCTTACCACCGAGACTCTTACTCTTCTCTTCCCGCTGCTTACACTTCTGTGGCTTGGTAAGGATAAGTTCGACACCGTCAAAACCGCCTTGACCTCCGTATTCACATGGGGCGTCGGATATACCTTAATGTGGATTACCAAATGGCTTCTGGCCTCGCTCGTGTTTAATGAAAATGTCATTCCATATGTAAAAAGTCATATCGAAGAAAGGATCGGAGGAGAGGTGATCGGCTTTACTCCTTTTCAATATATGCTTGAAGCAGTTCGTCTCAATATCAGCCACATTTTCCCACTGGAATACGGATATATCGGAATAATTGCATTCGTCTTACTGATATCACTCGCCATATATTTAGTCGTAAGATTTCATCAAAACGGTTATGACAAATTATTCGTGGTCACGGTTTCCTTATCAGGGCTGATTCCTTTTGTAAGATACCTGGTTTTGCACAACCATTCCTACAGACACTCCTTCTTCACATACAGGGCGTTAGCCTCTACCATTCTTGCCATAGTAATGATCATCGGTGAAATCACAGAAATCACATCATTAACACGTGAAAAAAAACAGAAATGATACTATAATGATTTTGTATGACGTATATGGCGTATCTTCCGCCATACCATATACAACGACCTGTTTATCTGCATTTTTGCCTCATGATATGAGACACATGCAGAACATATTTACACGATGGGGAGGATACACGATGAACAAAACACAGACACACACAAAGATATGGAACAGGATCATCGGAATGCTGTTGGTGCTGACCATGACTATCCCGGGAAGCCCGGCTTTGATGGCACTTGCCGCAACTGAAACCGCTTATGATGTGGCTGCGGCTGACACAGACCTGACAAATGCCGCCGACGTCAACATGACAGATTCAGGGGCCCTGGCCGGTCAGGTTGAAGAAGATGACACGACAATCCCTGAAGAAGTTCCGGATGGCATTCAGAACAGGCAGATCGGTGATTACAATGCAAAAGACGATTTTCAGTCAACACATGAGATAACCTATTACACCAGAGATAATCTTCCTGATCCGACGGAGCCTCTCTTCGACGGCTTTGACTATTCAGTCACCTATGTTCTTGAAGAAGGCGCCGCTCTTATCGAAAATGCCGCACAGACTATATCCGCAGCAAGCAATGACAAAATAGTCCTCGGGGCTGACAATGTCGTAACCCAGACCTTTGTGAAAAACGATGCAGATCCTGTCGCTCCGCTTGTTTACACTATGCCCGGCAAATGGATCGACAGCACCCAGACCTGGTACCTTACTTATAAGAAAACCAATTATTCCTATGAAAGTGGCGAACTGATCGGCTCCTACGAATCCACTGAGAAGAAATACTTCTCCTCCACCGCTGTGGTTAAGGATCTCCAGAACTACGCCGACAAAGACGGGAAGATCTCTCTGTATCCCAACTGGCGCGATCCAAACGTAGTATTCGATGAAGCCAGTCTTAACGGAGTGGTCAATCCTAACGCTTCCATAATATCTTTTGAAAAGAATTCGACCGTCACCTTACAGCCCATTACAGAACTTGGGGATGCAGCCGGATTATATGAATTCACTGGATGGAAGTACAAGTTTGGCAACGAGACCTTAAAAGACGCCGCAAAAGCTGAAGACGGCACCTTCCTGATCCAGACAGAAAACCATGCCATTACCGCCAAACTTACCATATACGCTTCCTGGAGCGAAAAAGAATTTACTGTTTCCGTTCAGAACATACAGGATATCACATTTACTTACGGCATCGAAGCTGATGTCCAGATGCAAAAGTTTAAGGAAAACACGACTCTGGCGATCACACCCGGTGAAGCCCTTAGCGATGAAGCAAGAAGCAGGCTCGAAGAGTATGCCTGGAAGGGCGCCGTGTGGTTCTATGCTCCGAAATACGTTAAAACAGTTGAAACAGATGAATGGGGATCTGAAAAAGATGTTTATGTCGATAATACGGACGCTGTTATTTCTCCTGATACGACCGTTTCCGATCTGAGAAAAAGCAAAGTATGGACAGAAATTACCGCAACGGATCCGAAATTAAATGCGGGTGATTATTACCTGGTACTTGCCTTCGATGAAAGCCGTTTTACGGGAGAGGCATCACATCTGGCTGCCGGGAGCGTATGCCGGGGGATACTGGACATCGAAAAAATAAAGTTGGTCTTTGAGCTCTATGACATCACAGGAACAAGCACCACTGTAAGTATTCCGTTTGAAGAACCCACGGATGGCGTTGATGAATTTGGCAAACCCAAGAAGATCGGTCAGCCGTTTAATCCTTCAGAGTATTTTACCGCGAAGGCATTCTACGCCGATACCGGTGAATTCTTTGCCGATCTTGTAGAGTTTTCCGTTTATAACGAAAACAGTTCTCTGCATGAATACCTTTGGGGGGATAGCTGTAATCTGGAAGAGAAACCCAAATCCGACCCGGGGATCAAGTTCTATATCGCCTCTGATGCGATCTTCAAGGATCATGTAAAAATGGTAGATGTGGACGGCAATGTAGTGAATAATGCTAACTACACGGCTAGAAAACGCAGCAACACTGTGGAAGTATGTACTTTTGTAGTAGGCGAAGGAGATCTTACCCTGGGGGATGGTTACTACGCCCATGATTTTTATTTCCCGACAGATGAGTTCATGGATACGCTGACGGATAGAGAGTTTGCGGATGACTTTGTTTACGTGTATCAATCGAAAAAACTGGTACAGGATTACCAGAACATGCAATTTGCTCTGTTACCGGACAGCTATGCGAAAACGCCTGAAGAGCGGACGAAGGAATTCGAGAAGATCCTTGCGGAGGGGCTCAGCGTTTCCGAACAATTGAAAGCCATTGCTGCAAAGAACCCGTCGGATCTGTATGCGGGAAAAAAGCTCTATGTCGCGGTATCTCACAAATCTCTGGGGTTATCGTCCGTGAAACAAAACGATTATTATCTTTATATCTGGAAACAGCCGGTGATCTTCACCAATGCTGAAGAGATCAAGGGCCTCAAGGGAAAAGGTATCATCAGAGAATACGGAGGCGTGAACAAATACGGTGGCTATAATGCTAAACTGAATATCGGGATCATTGACCGAGCGGGAAAACCGGTTCTGAAAGAATCCGGGACGGTCAAAACAGTTAAGGATTACTCTGCTTCCTACTCCTGGGCGGGGACCGATTATCAGGCTGAAAATCTGCAGTCGGTGTCCAGCTGGCT
Organism: Lachnospiraceae bacterium; assembly: GCA_024694965.1. Classification (GTDB taxonomy): domain Bacteria; phylum Bacillota; class Clostridia; order Lachnospirales; family Lachnospiraceae; genus UBA2868. The sequence continues at coordinate 21,502 of JAILJC010000121.1, read as the reverse complement.
GAATGGTACTTATAGATCGTATATGGAAATCAAGCTCGGGAAATACGGTGAGAGCGGACAGGTTCCGTATAACATCGGGAATAAGCAGATCGAACTGTCCTTCTCTTATTTGAAAAACAGCGGGCTGTTTACAAACTTTACACTCTACGGGGATCAGAAGTACTCCGTCTATCACATTGCGGATTCCAGAAATGTGAGCTTTAGCGATTTCGAAGGAAATAAACTGCGGGATCCTTTGCTGGTAGAAGTGACGCAGGATAAAGACGGCAAGAACATCCTGTCCTTTGAGGTGGCGTCTTTTAAAGGCTTTGACGGTACAGACAAGAGTACAAAAGACGTGAAGTGGTATTGCACGGACGCGGACGGGAAAATGACATGTATTCCGGAAGCTGCGGTAGCGCCGCTGGCAAAAGAAGGTACCACGGATGTATTTACCGGTGCGAAGTTCACGCTGGATACGGACTCTTACGGTGAAGCGATCAAGCTCTGTGCAAAGATCAATACTGTAGAAGAGGGAGACTTCTGGGTCAAACCCATTAATCCTGTGTTCTATACCGGAGTAAAAATGGTGGGACGCCAGGATACGCTTAAGATGGGAAAGGCAACGTATAATTGCAGCGTGGATATCCGGGTAATGAGCGGTACCGGAGAGGCGGCGAAGGAACTGGTGTATAATACCGACTATACTTTGGGCTACAATAGTAATACGAATGCAGGTACTGCGAAAGTGACGGTGATCGGAAAAGGAGCCTACAAGGGAAAGAAAACAACTGCGTCATTTGCAATCCTTCCGGCCCGCTTTGACAATGCAGCTTTTGTTACCGAGAAAAAGAAGACGATCGAGTTTACCGGTAAGAGCATTGATTCCTCGATGACCGGCACCTCTTATTTCAAGGTATACTTAAGCTACGACGGAAAAACGCAGGTGTCGAGGACGGAATATACGCCCAAAGTGGTGGAGTATAAGATTGCAGACGATGGCACCATCCTTGCTAAGGATTCGCTCGAAGAATACAACAAGTATGACAAGAACATCCGTTATTTCGATGTATATGCGGTAGCAAGTAAGGATGGCAACTTCTTGAAGGGCGATACCTGCGGCGAGGATCTGAAAGTCGGGGAGAACCTCTACGAACATATGGACCGCGTGGATGTGATCGGAACGCGGCGCGGCGGAGTCAAACTCTCTTACTTCGGGCTCAGGACGGCCATCGATTATAATTCGAAGGCGACCCTGAAGAATTTTGCGGATCTCAGCAAGAAAACAGTCTATGTAAAGTACAACAAGACGTCAGGGTCAGAAAAGATATATCTGACGGATAAGCGCCTGAAGGTGGAGCTTTACAAGGTGCGCGATGACGGAACGCGTGAGTTTATCTGCAGCGGTGCGGATTATGACAAGGTGAAGCTTCCTGGCTCCGGTGATTATATCCTGAGGATCGGACCGAAGTACTATGATGAAAATGGAAACACGATCCAGGGCGGTTCGTTGTATTCCGTAGGGGTATACTCGACTCTGGAAGTGAAACTCAAGATGAGGGGAATAAAGCTTTCCTCCACCGTTGTGAAGGTGGATAGCAAGTCACTTACCTTAGATCCTGAAGGAACCGTTCTGCAGTTGGATATCAATCCCAAAAGAAAGGCGTACTTTGATCCCGCGAAGGTACTGCTTTGCTATAGCGGTATCGAGAACGGCAGCTATACCGTAGGAGAGGGAGACGAGGAACTGGAATTCTATGACGGCAGTACGGTGAAAACAACAATCCCGCTTATGAGAAACGGGAAACAGCTGACCCTTGCCGATGTATGTGTGGATGGGGTATACAGTATCAATCTGGCTGAGTTTACGGATTCTTTCGGAAACAGCTTAAATGCCGTCGGCACCGGAGCGATCGTATTTGTATCAAGCGGCGGAAAGTTCTACGGCTCATATAGTTCCAAATATACTATAAAGGACAAGAAGTAAAAGAGAGCTGACTGTGAGTACGAAACTGATCATAGATAAACAAAACAGCGGCAAGTCCCTCAGGGCCGAGGGGCTTGCCGTTTCATGCGGTAAGCCGCTTTATTATCTGGCCACCATGAAGGTCATGGATGAAGATGGCAGAAGACGCATCGAGAAGCACCGCAAACAACGCGAAGGTAAGGGATTTGTTACGATCGAGTGTGAGTATGATATCCGCCGGATCCCGGATGTAATACGGGATCTGATCATGGGACAGGCTAAGGATCAAGATCTTCTTAATGAAGAGGAATGTATTAAGGAACCCGGGATCAATGCAACCGTCTTGCTGGAATGTGTGGCTAATCTTGTAGGCAACGAACTCTTCGATAATCCCGACCGTCCCTGGAGTGCCGACCCGATGAAGGTTGATAAAGAGGAGTTCGCCAGGACGATCATAGACGACATCCGTTACCTTAAAGACCGGGTGGCCAACCTTATCATCGTGTCGAGCGAATATATGATTGATGATACGATGGATGACAGAACTGTGTTATATTTGAAATTGCTGGAAAAAATGAATCGAAAATTACTTGATATGAGTGAAGAGGAGTACAATTTATAAATCCATATTTTTCAATTCGTTAACAAGTCTGATATAGAACTCCCTCACATCAAATTCCGGTATATTCTCCCGATTCAGGTCTATCATATCCCCATGTGATATCCCCCGGTCACCCTTGACCGTAAGATACTTAAAATCATGTCCCCCATTTTTTTGTGTCGCGCTTCCCATCGATCACGATCATCTTTTACTATTTTCCTTAGCTCGTCTATACGGCTTACTACCATTTTTCTTCGTTTTGTTAAGGGATCACAGTTCCTATACTCTATCCCCTGTTTATATTTACGAAGGTCCGCTTCATCGGATAAGTACCCTTGTTTCACCTCAGACGCAATCAAAAACCCCTCTCTATAGTAATCAGCCACTTTATTAGGGTTGTATCCACCAGTTCCCCCAAGAATTGATACAGGCACATACATATCCGCCAACCTTTGGGCCGATTTGATAGAGTATTCATCAATATTCGGTCCAGATAAATCAATGTTGTTCTTTTTGCACTGCATGTAAAACGATGCACAGGGAAACTTCCATTTACTAATGTATGTTTTTATTTCTATCATGGCTTCTGAATATCTTTTTCTATCATTTTCATATTCTATTTTTCTCTCTTCTTGTACTTTACGATAATACTCATATGGCAGTTGTGAAGTGAGGTCGGCATATGTTGGCGATGTTAAAATAAAGCCTATATCATCGGCTTTTGCCTCCCATAGTTTTTTCTGATCATTGAAAGTGATTTGAATTTTGACCATTTTTTTTCCTCCCGTTATTTTTTTTTATGAATTTTCCGTGTATTAGTATTAGAGGGTCTTATTTCCAATACTGATTTATTAGGAACAACAGTATCTACATTTTCGCAGAATTAAAATGCTCCTCAAAGGACATACAGTATGTTATAATATCATCAAGGAGAATTGAAGATAATGAAGGTTTATCTTGATAATTGTTGTTATAACAGACCATACGATGATCAGTCATATTTAAAGATCTCACTTGAAACACAAGCTAAGATTAAGATCCAGGATATGATTAAGAATAAAGAAATTGAGCTTGTATCATCATTTATGTCACGATATGAGGCTGATAAATCACCTTATGAACTTCGCAAAACCCTTATTATTAAGTTTATAATTGATAATACATCGCAATATGTTCCGGGTGAGATTTATGCCGGTAAATTACAAGAAGATGTTAAAGCAATAATGGCTACTGGCGTTAAGCTTAAAGATGCAGTGCATGTTGCCTGTGCAATATATGCGGGAGCAGATTATTTCTTGTCGACGGATATGAGACTATTGAAATATCATACGGATAAAATAAAAATGGTAAATCCTATTAAGTTTATTGAAGATATGGAGGTATGACCATGAGTACAGCTGAATTGATGAACAGGGGCATGGAATGCTTGTTAAGGGAACTGGGGATAATAGATGCGGAGCAGTTTATATCTGTAATAATACGTGAACGAGATGATTATACAAAGTGGCAGAGAGATTATTTTGATAAAATGGATCCCGAGATGATAATAACGGAAGCATTGGCTTATGATAAAGAAAATCCATATGAAGGGGATCCGGCTACAATTATTTCGTAAGCAGCGCCATTATTTAAAAGTGCGTTGCCTTTGCGTTGCTATTACGAGGAGGTGTCCGCAAATCTCCTCCTTTCCATTTTCGGTTTAACAACTGTTACAGTTTGAGCTTAACATGTGGGTATCTCCTGTTACAATGATTGTTATTATATTATCAAAACTCGAAGTTGATACTTCATGAATTGTTGCTTGTAGTTTTTGCGTTCATAACGGATAATGAGATTGCATTTGTTTGTGACACTTTGAGAAAGCGGGATTTCATCAAAGAGCGGCAGGAGGTAAATGAAACAACGTACAGTAAACTCGTATCTTAAAGAAAAATACGGAAAGAAATTATACAAGGTATCGATAAATGCGGGACTTACATGTCCGAACAGGGATGGGACGCTTGGGAGCAGAGGCTGCATATTCTGTTCGGGCAGCGGATCCGGTGATTTTGCAGAGGACCCGAAACTGACGGTTACCGAACAGATTGAGCTTGGGAAGAAAAGGGTAAGCGCCAAGCTGCCGGGAGATAACTTTGGATATATCGCGTATTTTCAGGCATTTACCAATACATACGGTCCCGTTGAGAAGCTTGAGAGCCTTTATATGGAGGCGGCAAGGCATAATGATGTGGATATAATATCCATTGCAACAAGGCCTGACTGCCTTCAGGATGATATACTAAAGCTTATAAGCGGGATCAACGACATAAAGCCCGTATGGATCGAACTGGGACTTCAGACAATACATGAAAAGACCGCAAAGTATATACGAAGAGGCTATCCTCTCAGTGTTTATGATGAAGCGGTACTGAAGCTCAGAGAGTGCGGTATAGAAACAATAGTTCATGTTATCCTGGGCCTTCCCGGTGAAACAAAAGAAGACATGTTAAATACGGTTAAATATGTCGGTGACAGCGGTGTGCAGGGAATAAAACTGCAATTGCTTCATGTTCTTAAAGGGACCGACCTGGCTGAAGAATACAGGATGGGGAAATTTTCGTGCCTTACGCTGGACGAATATGCTGATCTTATACATGATTCTTTGGAAATATTGCCCGAAGATATAGTGATACACCGCATGACCGGAGACGGAGATAAAAAACTGCTTATCGCGCCGGAATGGAGCAAGGATAAAAAACGCGTACTTAACAGATTAAAAGAGGTATGATATGGCCGGACTTGCGGAATACACAGAAGGGGCAAACCCGATACTTAAAATGGATTATCCTGACCCGGATGTTATATGCGTAAACGATACTTTTTATATGATAAGCACCACTATGCATTATATGCCGGGGGCAGAAATACTTAAGTCATATGATCTTATAAACTGGGAGCACGCCGCTTTTGTTTACGACAGGCTTGACGGTACCGATGCCCGGAGGCTTACCGGAGATAAACACATCTACGGAAAAGGCATGTGGGCTGCAACCCTGCGATATCACGAGGGTCTGTTCTATGTGATCTTTGTATGTAACGACACTCAAAAAACATATCTGTACAGGTCAGAGAGCATTGAGGGCACATGGGTCAAAAGCACGATTGACGGGTTTTATCACGACTGTTCCCCTCTTTTTGATGACGGAAAAGCCTATCTTGTGTATGGCAACACGGAAATATATCTTACGGAGCTTAACGCCGATATGTCGGGACCTAAAGAAGGCGGGATCAACAGGTGTATATTAAAGGATGCCGGAAATAAGATCCTTGGTTACGAAGGCTCACACATCTATAAGATCGACGGAAGATATTATCTGTTCCTGATCCACTCCAAACCCGACAGATGGAGGAGGGTAGAAGCATGCTTTACGGCAGATTCGCTCCTTGGTGATTTCGTGGGAGGCGATGTGTTTGATGATGACCTGGGATTCAGGAACTCGGGGATCGCCCAGGGAGGTATAGTGGAAGGCCCCAAAGGTGTATGGAATGCGGTCCTGTTTCAGGACAGGGGAGCCGTGGGCAGGATCCCGGTGCTGGTTCCGCTAAAATATGAGGATGAAGCGGATCATACATGCAGGTTCAGTTTCGGAATAAACGGAAAAGCTCCGTCTGATCTAAGGACGATCAGCTTAAAACCGGGATATATTTATAAACCTCTTGTTTGCAGCGATGATTTTAAATACGATCCCGTCCGCATGTATGCCGAAAACAGAACAGATCACGGATGCTTTGGATTTAAGAGCATATGGCAGTTTAATCACGAACCGGATCTTAAGCTTTTGGAATGTGATCAAAGTAAAGGCGTGCTATGGATAAAAACGGATAAAACCGTAAGAAACATATATCATGCAAAAAACATACTGACCCAGAGGATGATTTTTCCGGGGTGTTCAGCCGAAGTTACGATCGACGGTTCAATGCTTAATGACGGTGATCTTGCCGGACTTGCTGCCTTTCAGGGTGATTATGCACTGGTGGGGTTAAGAAAGGAAAACGGACGGCTGCATGCGGTAATGTCTTCATACACCAATCCTTATGAAGATGTCTGGAAACTGGGAGATGAAGAGGGTATAACAGAAGAAAGCACAGTACTTGACGATGATAGATTAATAGTCAGGCTGACTGTGGATTTTGGCAGCAGGAATGCAGATATTGATACAGCGGTATGCGAGGTATGTATAGACGGTAAGTTCAGGAAGATAGGTACTGAACACAAACTGCGCTTCAGGCTGGATCATTTTACCGGATGCAGGTTCGGCCTTTTTGTAATGTCCGGGAGTAAAACCGGCGGTAAGGCGGGATTCTCGGAATTTGAATACTTGAAGCTATAAACAATTATTGTTATACTGATAATACTTTGTTTGTTAATTCAGAGAGTCATACTTAGAAGAAGAGTTTTTCTATGCCGATCAACAGAAACGAACTTACCAAGGAGCAGATTAGAAAGGCGATGGCCTGCATTTGATCGATCCGTTAAATAATTTAAATACCGGAGACTGTCGTTTAACGGCCTCCGGTTTTTTTGACTGAATAAAACCAAATAAAAGGAGCTTATTATGATAAACAGGGTAAGTATAATAGGTTTGGGCGCTCTTGGCATGATGTATGGGAGAAACCTGACGGAAGCACTTGGATATGAGAATGTCTCTTTCATCATGAACCGTGAAAGATATGAAAGAAACAAAGATAAGAAGTATATATGTAACGGAGAAGAATACAGATATCATATGGTACCTGTTGAAGAGGCTGCTCCGGCAGATCTTGTCATTGTTGCCGTAAAGTACCCCGGGCTTTCATCGGCACTTGATGATATGGCAGGGTGCGTCGGTGACGATACCATAATAATGTCTGTTATGAACGGCATATCGAGTGAGAAGTTACTTGAAGAAAGATTCGGGAAAGAAAAAGTCATATATACAGTCGCTCAGGGCATGGATGCCGGAAAATTCGGGGAAGAGCTTAACTTCAGCAAGATGGGTGAGCTGTATCTTGGCATTGGCCCCGGCGGAAAAAAAGAAAATGTCAATGCGGTTGCAGACGTGCTTGCCCGGGCAGACCTTGAATACGTTGTAGAGGATGATATCATTCACCGTATGTGGGCCAAGTTCATGCTGAACGTGGGAGCGAATCAGACCGCAATGGTATATAAGACCACCTATGGCGGGTTAATAGGCGACGAAGAGCCCAATTATATATTTATATCAGCTATGCGGGAAGTCATTTCCGTTGCAAAGGCTGAGGGTATAACTCTTACAGAAGATGAATTAAGTATGTATGTTAAGTTAACGGGGACACTGCAGAGCGACCTTATGCCTTCGATGGCTCAGGACCGTATTAACAGGAAACCAAGCGAGGTAGATGCTTTTTCGGGTGAGCTCATAAAACTGGCCGAGAAACACGGTATACAAGTCCCGGTAAACCGATACCTTAACCGTAGGGCTAAAGAAATAGAAAAGGAATATATTTAAAGAATAGAAGTACGAGGTTTTTGTCAGGCATGAAACTCTATATAAAACAGAAGGTATTTTCGATAGGAGCAAAGTTCAATATAACGGATGAGTACGGCGAGGAGCGGTACAGTGTTGAAGGAGAGATATTTACCCTGGGAAAAAAGCTGCATATTTATGATCAAAGCGGTGAAGAGGTTGCATTAATTCAGCAAAAGCTGCTGTCTATAATGCCGCGGTTCTATATATTCGTTAACGGAGAAAAGATTGCCGAGATCCTTAAGGAATTTACTTTCTTAAAACCAAGGTATGATATTTTCGGAAAAAACTGGATAGTTGAAGGCGATTTCCTGTCGCATGATTATTCCATAACAGAAAACGGAAATGAGATCGCCTCCGTCCATAAAGTGTGGATGAGCTGGGGCGACAGCTTTGAACTCAGTATTTATGATACAAATGACGAAGTAGGACTTATAGCGGTTATATTGGCAATAGATGCTGTAATGGATTCAAACAGTAATTCATATGGATCGGCGTAAGAACACGAAGACGACGAAGGAGGACTGACGATGCCGGGACCGGTTGGAAGAGGGGGCTTGGGGCCGAGAGGATTTCTTACCGAAGAAGAAAAAGAAAACCTTCCAAAAGTCGATAAGGCTCTCATAATACGTATTTTGTCATATCTGAAGCCATACAGGATTCAGTTTGTTTTTGTTTTCCTTGCGATAATGCTAAGTGCGGTCGTGGGGCTGCTTCCTTCGATAATTACGGGAAAGATCGTGGATCAGGCGCTTATCAATAAGGATATGAAGCTCCTTATCCGGCTGCTGTTCATGGCTTTCGCGACTCTTGCCGCTTCACAGATAGTGGGTGTACTGGAGTCATATATCAATGCGTGGATATCCCAGCGCATAATATTTGACATGAAGAATCAGATGTACCACCATCTGCAGTACATGCCGCATTCATTTTTCACAACGGAAAAACAGGGCGATATAATAACCCGTATGAACACGGATATAAGCGGTGTGAGTACTGTGATATCCGGAACGCTTTCGAGCGTCGTGTCAAATGCGGCCACTGTGATAACGACACTTGTGGCCCTGTTTGCCATGAGCTGGCAGCTTGCCATAGTCGGGATCGTCATTATCCCGCTTTTGATCCTGCCGACAAAGAGAGTGGGCAAGAATCAATGGAAAATACGTACGGATTCCCAGGCAAAAAGCGATGAGATGAACCAGCTCATCAACGAATCCCTAAGCGTGAGCGGTTCCATGCTCGTAAAGCTTTTTACAAGGGAAGAGCGGGAATACGAAAAGTTTGTAAAAGTCAATTCGGACCTTACGGCACTTAATCTTAAGGAACAGCGGAGCGGAAGCTGGTTCAGGGTTGTTATGGGGATGTTTACGCAGGTAGGACCGCTGCTTATCTATTTTGCCGGAGGTTATCTCATCATATCACGTATGGATACGGGCCTTACCGTAGGTACCATTACTGCGATGGTCGCACTTATCAACAGGCTGTACCGGCCGGTGCATGAACTGCTTAACCTTCAGGTGGATTTTACCCGTTCGCTTGCGTTGTTTACAAGGATATTCGATTACTTTGACATGAAGAGTTCGGTTGTAAGCCCCGAAAACGGAGTCCGTCCCGATGTTACGTGTAAGGACATAGTATATGACCATGTTGCCTTTTCTTATTCCGAAGATGTTCCCATCTTAAAGGACATTAATTTCACCGTGCCGGGCGGCCGGATGTATGCCATCGTCGGTCCTTCCGGGTCGGGAAAATCGACAGTGGTCAATCTTATCCCGAGGCTGTATGACGTTCTGGCGGGATCAGTGAAGATTGGTTCTACGGATGTAAGGGATTTCGACCTTGCATACCTAAGGTCAAATGTCGGTGTGGTAACCCAGGAGACATACCTTTTTAACGGGACGATACGGGAAAACCTCCTGTATGCCAAAGAAGATGCGACCGAAGATGAACTTATTACGGCATGTAAGAATGCCAATATACATGATTTTATAATAAATCAGCCCGACGGTTATGATACCATGGTGGGAAACAGGGGACTTAAGCTTTCCGGCGGCGAAAAGCAGAGGCTTTCCATAGCCAGGGTGATCCTTAAGGATCCGAAGATCCTGATCCTTGACGAAGCTACGAGCGCCCTGGATTCCATATCCGAGAACGCCATTCAGTCTGCCCTGGAGCTTCTTATGAAGGGAAGGACGAGTATAGTCATCGCTCACAGGTTATCAACAATACTAAAGGCTGATTCTATCCTTGTAGTAAAGGACGGAGTAATTGCAGAACAGGGTGACCATGAGTCACTGCTTGAATTAAACGGGATCTATAAAGAACTTTACGAAACCCAGTTCAGACAGATTCTTGATCTGGAAGGGACCCTGGATGAAACCCAGAGGTCGGATTACTGGGGAAAAGTTGAAGAAGATACCATCGGATTTTAAAGGATATGAAGGGGAAAGACATGAAAAAATATCTTCTGATACTGGCGGCTGTCCCGGCGATCATAGCGCTGAGCGGCTGCGGACATGTTGAAGGTGCGAAGAAGCTGTATAAATATGCCTGTGAACACTATGGCAGCTGTGAGATGATCGATAAGGATTCTCATGGCAGATACGGAAAAGATGCATATACTGTCATAACCTGTCGGGATGACGAATACGGATTCACTTACACGGTTAAAAGCTATATGACCACGCTGAATTTTGACGGAGCAAAGATGGGGCATTCTCCGATCACCGTATCGGATTTTGAAGCCGTATATGCCCGGTACATATATGAAACCTGTAAAGAGGATATTGATGCCATCGGGAAGAAATACAATATTGAGTATGTGCTGTGGGATGACTGGCTGACGGAGTATAGCGGATCCGGACAGACGCCGTATCAGCATGTAAGTACCTATGGTATTGTCAGGGCCTACGACAGCACTTCGGCGGGAGAAGCCGCAGTTGCGATCGGTGAATTGTACAGGGCTGCCGATACAAGGGATTATTTCATAACTGACAGGGAAGAGCATGAAGTACCCACTATCCTGGGAAAGCCTATGGAACCGGTTGACAGGGATGATTCTCTCGGAAAGCTTTCTGTAGATGACCTTGAATGGCACAGCATAGAAGAGCAGAGGATACAGTCTCAGCTTGAAAAGGCCTGGACTTATGATGTGACCGCCGAGTATGTGGGACAGCACTCCGGGGTATTTAGCGAAACCGGAGCATCTTTGGATGATGTCCTGCACTATGGAAATGATTATCCCAAAAGCATGGATTCACCGGTTTTGTTCTATGATTTTGTCACGGATGAAGGTAAGGAGTTCTGGATCACAGACTTCTCGGTAAAACCGCCATACGGCGAACATAAAGGGGCCTGCTCAAATTACAGCGAATGACAGGGAAAAAATATGTATTGACAATTACCTCCGATCGATTATAATGTAAACGTGTTTATATAAACGCGTTTACATTAAAAATGATACGGAGGTTTAATTATGATTCTGATAGTTAATACAACTTCAGATCATTCCGTAACGGAAGAACTGAAGGAACAGACGGACAGCAAAGGGATAAAGGCGGAGATCATTGAAACGGACAGCATGCATATAAGCCATTGCATCGGATGCAATTACTGCTGGTTAAAGACCCCGGGAGAATGCTCGATAAAGGATGATTATGAGATCATACTGAAAAAGATCATACATGCCGACCAGATGTGGATCATCTCGGATACCGCACTCGGATTTCTTGATCATAAAGGAAAGAATATATATGACAGGATACTTCCGATAGCGACCATGTACCTTAAATTTAAAGGAGATCAGATGCGCCACGTGCCGCGTTATGAAAGCAGGACGGACGTTGGGATCATTTATAAGGGCGAACCTGATGCTGAGTACCTTAAAAGATGGAATGAGAGGGCAGCGCTCAATTTTGAGAGCAGGTCACTGGGCGTTTTTAAGACAGATGAGATAAAGGAGGCGGTATCATGCATGTGCTGATCATAAACGGAAGTCCAAGGGTTAAAGCATTCAGCAACACGGACAAGATCCTTGAGCAGTTCACAAAGGGAATGGCTGAGAACGGAACAACTTTTGAACAGTATGAGGTTTCGGACAAAAAGCAGTGGGATGCGATGCGTAAGGCTTTTGCGGAAAACAATAATATCCTGATAGCCCTGCCGCTTTATGTTGAATGTATCCCCGGACTTCTGATAGAATTTCTTGAGACGGTTGAAAAGAAGGCAGATGACACACGCCTTGCTTTTATACTGCAGGGCGGATTTGCGGAGGGTATCCAGCTGCGCTGCGGTGAAGAGTATCTTAAGATACTTACCGAAAGGCTCGGATGCACTTATGCGGGAACGCTTGTTAAGGGCGATAATTTCAGCATAAGGTTTTTTGAGGGAGAAAAAAGGGACAAGGTCACGGCTCCTTATGCAGCAATGGGACGCAGATATGCGCAGGATGGCGGCTTTGATTCCGAAGAATGCAGGAAGTTCACGGGACCTGAAGTATTTCCGGCGCCGGTACGCCTGCTGGTCGGTTTTATGTTTAAAACACTTGCCAAAAAGGGATTTAGATCAATGGCCACAGGTTGGGGATGCACCAAACCTCTTGACTACAAACCTTATATGTAACGGGAGATAATATGGGACGAAAAACAAAGATCACCAGGGAGATGATCCTGGAAGCGGCATATGAACTGCTGGATAAATCGGGGATAAATTCCGTCGCGATAAAACAGATCGCGGCAAAGCTTGAGTGCTCAACCCAGCCGGTATCCTGGCAGTTCGGAAGCATGACGGAACTTAAAAAGGAACTGTATTCGTATGCGGCGGACAAGATGTACGGCAGTCTTGAAAAGGCTATGGAAGGGAAGGAGGCGATTGAAGCATTCTTTATCTCCGGCCTTCATTACCTTTCGATCGCCTGTGACCATCCGTTTGTGTTCCGTTTTTTAAACGTAGATGATCCGATCGATACGATAGGAGAGCGTCCCTATGGTGAAGAAAGCATTTTTTCGTATCAGTTTGATGAGGGAGCCGTAAAGCTGTTTGCGGCACAGTATGATATTTCTTATGATCTTATCTCTGAAATGGTTAGGGATACGGTCATATACACGCACGGTCTGGCTATTATGATGCTGTTTGACGGTTTAAAACTTCCTAAGGAAGAGGCTTGCAGGATGATGTATAATATGGGTATAAAACTCAGCAGGGAGATCGGAATAACTTCGGTCAGTGATTTTGAAACCGCTAAAAAAGCCATATTGGGGTAAAGAGCATGAAAAGACAGTTTATCAAAGGTACAATATGTTTTCTGGCAGGACTTGTATTGCTTGGCGGCTGCCGCAAAAAGGCGGAAGAGCCGGCAGTTGATAAGCCTGAAGTTAATACGCAGTCGGAGCAAAAGCCTTCGGAGGAGACAAACGAAGGTGCTGCGAAACCCGATGCGGATAAGCCGGAAAAGGAATCCCTTGCAAAACGGATGACCGGTAAGTATCTGTTTGATCTTGAGGATACCGATCCTGAGTCCGATGAGTGCCTTATCATGAATGTCTTCACATTCGGTGATAACCTTTATGCATATTGCGGGCAGGCTATGAGGGATAGCGGCAGTATCGAAGCATACAGCTTCTGGGCGGCCGAATTCATCCCCTTTGACGCAGAGGATCTAAAGAGTACTGATTCTTCAAGCGTAAGAGTCAATGAACTGTGTTTTTCTATCATGTCAAATGCGGGGAAATACTGGTCTAAGGGAAGCGAGGGGACGATAACGCTTAAGGATGAGGGACTGTTGTTTGAAGGCTTTGACGGCGGCGAAAGCAGGCTCTTTGTCCGGGATGACAGTGTTGAGGATGTTTTTCCGTATTTAAACGATAATGCTCCCGGGGACGATGATATCACGGGGCTTTGGGTGACCCGCGGTGACGGTGCGGACATATACATAGATGTCTATGGAAGCAACATGACTTTTTATAAGAAGTCACCGTCTGAGGAGGTCAGGTTTTATAAGTTTGGCTGTGAATTTGATAACGGAACGTTTACGGGCACCGGAAACTCTCTCGGAGGCGGAAGCATGCCTTTTGAGATAAGCGGAAAATACCGTGTGAACGGGGATGAGCTTATCCTTGATATGGATGATCCGGAGTTTATCGATGGACTTTTGGAAACAGCCGCTTTTACGCGCACGGATGAGAAAGCGATCCCGGTATTTACAACGGATGATATCGTATTTAATGAGGATTCGTTTGGGATGTACAGTCCGGAGGGGACTGCAGTTCCGTTTTTATCTTCCGATTACTACGGCGTTTTCATATCGGCATTTAAGAACAGGGATGACTGCCTTAAAACCGAAATGGAGCTTGAAGATGCAGGGTATCATCTTTGTCCGGTAGTATATACGCCTGATTTTTCAATGCTTAATCCGGAGCCTTATTATGTGGTCTGTGCAGGCATTTTTACAAATGAGCTGAAAGCTGATGAGCTGCTTAAGGAAATTAAGTCGGACGGTTTTAAGGATGCATATGTGAAGGAAGCCGGGCAGTATATCGGTGACAGGAGATGGTATTTACTTCATGGGAATGAAGGGATAGAGGTCCTTAAGGACTGCGTCATATTGCATGATGTAGGCGTAACTATCCCTTATATGACCGATGAAGAGCCGGATAAATATGATCTGTATGTATATGAGGATGCGGTATTTGACAGCTCGGCGGAAACGCAGTTTTTCGGGAATTACGAAGAAGGCGATACACCTTATAAATGGCTTGCCAGGAATTATAACCTTAAGACTTTAGATCCTGATAAGTATATGGAAAGCGGTCCCGCACTTTCCGGAATATTTGAGGTCGGACTTGACGGCAGCAGGATAAAAACCTACTATGGAAGTTACTGGTGGGATTAATACTTTAGTGGCGGATTTACATTAGGATCGGACGGAATGGTTAGGATCATCGGCTTGGAAGCTATGCTTCATATATCTTTCGGAATGGCGGCTCTTATTTTCGGTGTAGCTCTCTACATCTTAATTTGTGCGCTGGGAACCGGGCAGGTGCATAAAAACCTTAAATTCCGAACCCTCACCATCACGGTCGTAATAGGCGATCTTGTAAGCATTTTGGACAATATCTTCAGGGATTCCGGTGTGTTTCCGACCCCTGTCGCAATAAAGCTTCTCCTGCTTTTGCTTGTATTTTATCTTAACGTTCTCCTGACCTATTATATGGCGCTTTACATGGAGGGCTTTTTCGGTGATTTTAAGTATAAAAGGGCCTTCTTTTATTTAAACACGGCTCTTGTTGTAATAGCAGGTGTCTTTACGGCCTCAGTGTATATATACCAGCTTGTGAAATATGAAGGAGAAGCGGTAGTCAGTACCGTTCCCATCTGGGTGAACGTTCTCATCGGTTATGTGCTTGAAGTTTACTTTCTCATATATGCGGTTACCCTGTTCATCATATTGCAGGGAAACTTAAGCAGGCGTGCACGTATCACATCAATGGCCGCCTTCGCCGTTACTACGGGAAGTGTTCTGTTTGAGCTGGTAAATACCTTCGGCATCGGCAGCGGTATCATGTATAACTACTTCGGTGCTGTTATCGGGCTTTACATCTTTTACATAGGTGTGGAGACGCCGGACTACCAGAATCTTTTGCGTACCGTGACGGATCTTAATGAGGCAAAGCTTGCTGCGGATGAGGCAAATAAGGCAAAATCAGACTTTCTTGCAAATATGTCCCATGAGATACGAACTCCCATCAATGCGGTCCTTGGCATGAATGAGATGATCCTGCGTGAGGCAGAGGATGAGAGCATCCTTACATATGCCGACAGTATCATGCATGCCGGGAAAACACTTCTTGAACTTATCAATGAAATCCTTGATTTTTCAAAGATCGAAGCCGGAAAGACAGAGATCGTGCCTGTCAATTATGATCTTGCCGGTGTTATAAACGAGCTTGTAGATATGATAAGGCCCAGGGCCGAAGATAAAGGACTTCTTCTTAAGCTTGATTTTGACAGAAGGCTTCCGAGGGAACTTTACGGAGATGAGGTGCGCATTAAGCAGGTCATTACCAATATCCTTACGAATGCGGTTAAATATACCGAAAAGGGAAGCATAACGTTCAGTATAGGCTTTGAAGACCTTGACGTATTTCCTGAGCAGATCATGCTCAATGTAGCGGTTAAGGATACCGGTATCGGCATAAAAGCCGAGGATATACCCAAGCTGTTTCTTGAATTTGAGAGGATCGAGGAAAAACGGAACCGCAATATAGAGGGTACCGGACTTGGAATGAGCATTACGAGGAGTTTTCTTAACCTTATGGGTTCGGAGCTTAAGGTGGACAGTACCTACGGTGTCGGATCCACATTTTCGTTTTCGCTTAAACAGCGGGTAGTAAGCCGGAAGGAGCTTGGAGATTACAGGGATTCCTACAGCGGGGATCAGAAGGAAAGAAAGAGATACAGGGCACAGTTCACGGCTCCCGATGCGAGCGTCCTTATGGTGGATGATACACAGATGAACCTCAAAGTATTCACGAGCCTTTTAAAGAAAACACTTATCCGCGTCGATACCGCCCAGAGCGGGGATGAAGGTCTTAAACTTGCCGCGGAGAATAAGTATGACATTATCTTCATCGATCATATGATGCCGCAGAAGGACGGTATTGAAACCCTTCATGAGTTAAGAGAGTCCGACGGAGGTATAAATGCCGAGACTACTGCCATCTGTCTTACGGCGAATGCCATATCGGGCGCCAGGGAGAAATATATGAGCGAAGGATTTGACGATTATATTACAAAACCTGTTAATCCGGCTGCCCTGGAAGAAATGCTGATCAGATATCTTCCCGATGAAAAGATAAACAGAAATCCGGAATAAGATCCATGAGTGAAAAACCGCCTATCAAAGTATTGATAATACTTACATGGCCGGGGAAAGACAGAAGCTACCGCAGCCGCCTTTCCTCGTGGCTTTCCTATGCACCGACCACGCTCGGAAGCCTTTGCGCGATAGTAAAAGGTGTAAGGCCAAAGTGGCAAGTCGATACCCTGGATGAGATGTCCGATAAGATAATATTTGACGCAGGATCATACGATATTGTCATGATCTCGGCTACCACCCCTGCGGTGAAGCGGGGATATGAGATAGCCGATGAGTTCCGCAAAAGGGGTTCATATATCTGCATGGGCGGATATCATGTAAGTTATAATCATGAAGAAGCGCTTGCCCATGCCGATACTGTGATCGCAGGCCCGGGCGAATATGCACTTAAGAGCTTCATTGAGGACTTCGAAGCCGGCCATCCTGAGCGATTCTATTCAATACCGGACGTAAGGGGTGAGGATATACCGGCTCCGGACCGCAGCGCCATAAAGCTTAAGCATTATTACAAATGGCCGGCCGTGACAGCAAACAACGGCTGCATGAACCACTGTACTTATTGCCTGATCAGCGAGATGTGGAGGTGTTCGAGCCCGCGTCCCGTTGAGAATGTCATAAATGAGATCAAGGCGTTACGCAAGCGTATCATCATTTTCTATGATCCGAATTTTTTCGGGAACAGGTCCTATTCCATCGAACTCATGAAGGAACTTAAAAAACTGAAGATAAGGTGGGCAGGAAGTGCAACTATAAGTATCGGGTTTGACGAAGAGCTGCTTAAGCTGGCTAAAGAGAGCGGCTGCGCGGGATTGCTTTTCGGACTTGAATCAATGAACAAGAAAGCGCTAGACGCGACCGGAAAGCTTTTTAACGACCCGAAGGATTACAGGCAGGCCATAGTAAACATACAGCGGCACGGCATCATGGTAAACGGCTGTTTTATACTGGGTATGGACGGTGACAGTGAGGAGGAACTTATGTCGCTGCCCGATCAGGTGGATTATCTGGGCCTTAACCTGGCACGCTTTGCGGTACTGACACCGGTGCCCGGATCGGAGCTTTATAAGGAGCTTGAAACAAAGGGGCGGATAATAGACAGGGACTGGGATCATTATACCCAGCACTGCGTGGTATTTAAGCCTTCGGGGATGTCGCCTGAACGGCTTGAAGAAATATATCGTTATGTATGGAAAGAAACCTATCGGATGAAGAATATCATAAGGCGTATAAGAAGGGTAGAAAATGCAGGGATCATTTCACGGATCACCTGCTTCACGGCAAATATGGGTTTTAAGTATCTGGGTATTTCTTAAGAAAAGATGCCTGCCGCAGCTGCGGCAGGCATCTTTTTCTTTATTCCGGTTGTGATCATTTAGCCGGTGTTACCGCGGGATTGACCTTTATCGTTACGGACTTTGTGAGTTTTCCTCCGCCCCATCCGCATTGATAAGCCTTTACGGTAATAGTTGCCGTTCCGGCACGTTTCGGACATACCTTTACATGATCGTTATCCCATTCCTCGATACTGAGCACATCGCTGTTTGAGGTTGTGGGAGCTCCGTCGAGTTCACGTACGGTGCCGTTGTAGTCTATCTTAAGGTCGAAGCTTCCGCTTCCTGCAGCGACATCGCCGTGACTGTCAAGCTTGATCTCCGTGGGCTTTTCGTACTCGACCTTACGTGAAGTCATATAAGACTGTCCGCTTTCATCCTTCGCATCGTTTGTGAGTGTAACCCGGTACCTTCGGTTTACGCCACGCCTGAGTTCATCATCATCCTTGAACGTATACGTTGCCTGATAAGGATTGACTTTGGCCCTGTTGGCCGAAGGATTGATGACAAACCAATCCCTGCCGTTATCCGAACTCTCAAGAGTGTAGTAAAGATTTATAGCACCCGACTTTGACTGAAGCAGAGCCATATCCTTCTTGTCGATCGTAAACTTTAAGTTTGCGCCGTAGCGGTATGAGTGGCCCGTCTGCTTGCCGGCCGAGAAAGTGGCTACGGGAAGAGGCTTGGTATCATATCTTGCGGATGTATATGCGCTCTTACCCTCGGTACCCGTTTCGGGAGCATTAACATCGTACAGAGCACATACGCGATATTCATAAGGACCGAGTTCCGTAACGCTTTCATCCGTGAACGCGCGTTTGGTGAATGCGGTCTTTATTGCCTTATCGGATGAGCCCTTTATGATATCTGCAACCTTGGTCCAGTTGCTTGTTTCGCTTTCGGGCTTTGTAGTCCTTTCTATCCTGTAACCTACGACCTTGCTCTCCTTGCTGTCCTTAACCGACGACCATCGGATGACAGGATAAAGCATGTTGTAGGCTTCAGTCTTCACGGATTTGGGAGCCACTGCGGCAGCTGACGGGATAACACCTATCCTCTTATCTTCTCCCGTTTTATATTCACCCTTTTCGTCAATGTCAAAATATACGCTCGTCGCATATTCAAAATCATCATACGCGGCTGTGGACTTGGTGTTGTATACCGGGCGGATCATATAGTAATATTCATGTCCGTTCTTAACAGCTTTATCGGTGAAGGTATGATACCTGTATAAGCTGCCGTCGGTATTCTTTGATTTTGTGAACTTAGTACCGCTAACCTTGTATAACGGCTTTGAAGCAGCTGCTTCTTTGAGTTTTGACATAAAGTCAACGGTAGTGTGTGGATCTTCGTTTTCAACACGGTAGATCCAGTACTGCTTTGCACAGTCATCATGCTTCCATGTCATCTCCAATGTGTTGGTACCCGTATCCATTACGATGAAATTCTGGACCTTTTCAAACAGAGTATAGTTTTCATAACTGTCACCGGCACCGCCGACAGCTCCTTTCTTGGAAACTGCGCGAACGCTGAAGTACCATGGCTCTTCGGGCGGGAAGTTATTAAACTCCACGTAGTATAAATTATTATAGAAAGCCTTGATTTCCTCGTCCATACCGTTTGTGATGGCTGAGGTATCAAGCTTTACTACCTGAGCCGGCTTGTATTTTTTTGCAACCTTATATATCCCGTTCCTTGTGTTGCAGCGGAGCAGTTCGATACGGCTTGTGGCAGAAGTATCGTTTGCAGCTGTGGGACAGTAGAATAATACATAACCTTTCTTATAACAGGTGCTGATACTGTCTGCATGTACACCGTTAAATGCTTCCTGTGAGGTTGTATCTATGTTTTTGAGCAGTTCCCTGGGATCCTCGCCCGTAATAAGAAGTACCTCGCACTTGTCAGGGCCCGCCTTCATGCTTAGGGCATTTGAAGGTGCCGAGGTTACGATCATACCGTTGTAGTTATATGAAGATTTAACCCGGAAGGAATATTTATTGTCCTTTACAAGCTTGTCGGGGGCTACGAAGTAATCAGCCTGAAGGGCGCTTATGCTTAACTTGGTCGAGAGCGGGTAAACCACCTGCTCAAGTCCTTCCGACGGAACGGTGCAGCTTAATTCGGATGTATAGTTCTCTTCCTTGTTTGATCCCGCAGCCGCCTGCATTATGTAGCTTAAATTATTGCTTTGTGAAAGCGCAGAGAAACGGAAATCAAGCTCGCCCCCTTTGCTTCCGCTTTGTACCGCGCAGAGGTAAGGAGCCGTTACCGTAAGATACTTGGCCTTTTCGTTTCCATCCTTGTCAAAGCATTTGAGCATCAAAACATCCGATTTAAGGGCTTCCGAATTGGCTGCCTTAACAGTACAGCTTTTGCCCTTTGCGGACTTGGTTTCGCCTGCCGGCCATATTTTTGTTTCGGTACCGTCGCTCTTTAAGGTGAACAGTGCGAACGACGCATAGTCAGCCTGTTCGGGGAAAGCTTTCTTATCGGGCTTCCATGAAACTTTTATATCCTGACTCTTTTGTGTGGCAGCGCTTAGCTTGATGGCGTCACCGTTTTTGTAGTCACCTACATCCCCTTTGGATGCCGGATTTATCTTTACAGTTGCAAGCTCGGTATAGTCCTCGCTTTCATCAAGCAGTAACAGGATCGGATCCGGACTTGCATAAACAGTGTACTCCTTAGCCGGATCAAAGTTTCTCCTGCGGACACTTCCGCCGACATATTCAAAGGCTGTTGACATTTTTACCTCGCTACCTTTTGTTACCTTTGTTCCGTCGATGGCGGCATAATTATTCTTTATAGTATTGATATCGTTTTTGGCAACCACATAGGCATAGATATCAAGAGTAGTGGCTGAGTCAGACTTGTTGCTTACCAGGATATTTCCGCTGACACTGATAAGTGAAGCCGCCGTATTGAGCGTCTTTAAATAGGCCATGTCATACTTTATAAGGAAGAACTTATACATTTCTCCTTCCTCATATGACACCTTGTTGCTTGTGAAAGTTACGAAAGCCCAGCCGGGATCTTTGTTATCTTCATAAGTAACGGTGTACTCGGAAGCCGGGATCTCCGTGTTATCGCTCTTGTTTTTCAGCGTGAAAGCAGGCGTGAGCGCGCTTCCCGTATAGTAGATGTCGCCTGTGGGAGGTTCGATCGTAATGTTTTCTTCGCTGAAAGGAATCTTGTTTTCAGACGGTGAGGGTTCATCCCCGTTTA
>JAILJC010000111.1 GCA_024694965.1 Lachnospiraceae bacterium | reverse complement strand
TTTATCAAGCTTGTCTGCCTTTTTCTTTTCTTCATCCGTAATGAGAAGCGATCCCGGCGATCCGGCATATACCTTTCCGGGCATCGGAACGCCTTCTCCTTTATCATTGAAATATGAGATCAGACCCAACGCCAGATTTGCCCCGCTCGAGCCCCCGAGAAGACAAATGTTCTCAGGCTCATATTGTGTGAGCGCATCCTTATAAAGCGCATACATCATCTCGTAAACATCCGGCAACGTATGTTCTGTATGGACGAGTGGGTAATACGGCAGAACAAAGTCGATACCAAGCTCCCTTGATAGTCCCAGTACTTCCTTTGCCTGCGAAGGCTTCGGATATTTAAGCATTCCTCCGCCGATAAGGTATATGCACAATCTTCTGTTTGGTTTTTTATGTTTATACCACAGGCATGTTGATCCGTTTATCTTCATCGTGCTTATCTTGATTCTGGGATCTGACATCTGGGGTATAACAACACCTTTATATGATTTACGGAACAGCTTTTGAGCTTTATCCGGAGGAAGTTCCATAACTCTCTGCAGTCTGAATACTTTGCAGAGTTTCAGTAATATTCTGTATTTCAGCGAAAACTTCTTTTTACGTTCATGACAAGTGCGGAGTGTCTTTCTCGCATGTTTAGAAACATACGGCTTTTCTTTCATGTTTTCTACCGTTCCTTTAAACTTTTCTCTGCCATAAATGATACGAGCATCCTAAGTACTTTCCCGCAGGTTTCTTCTATCATTTTGTAATAAGAGTAAAACGCCGGAAGCATGAGTACCATGCCTGTAAACCCCAGCCATGCAGACAGAACAAAACGCCACTCGTCAACTTCAATCCATAAAGGATCTATACCCAAATCGCTGTATCCTTTATAGCAATATAACAGGCAGTCTCCTATCACAAAGATGATTCCGCCGACAAAACCCATAAGGGCATAGGTCTCCATTTCTCTTCTGTGTTTATTCATATTTCTGCACCTATTATCTCCTGCCACCACACTCCCGTTGCTACGGTATGCATCTTTTGAGCCTGTAGTCACAGCAGTCATCACCCTCGGCAACAGATTTGGTTCGCTTGTAATCAATTCCACGGAACCCGTTCATTATCTGAGTGCTCCAAAATACTCCTGCCGTACCGCCTTCGCCTCCGCCAAAGAGGTATCATTGATTCTCCTCCTCGTTAGTCATTGCTAACCTCATGTGAAAAAATATAAGGTTATGCCCCTTATTTGCTCTCTAATTTTCACCAATGCGCAGTTTGATTCATTTCATGGCAGTTAGCATTTACTAACTCCAAATAATAACACCCGTTTGAGTTTTTGTCCATAAGGAATCAATCATACCTTCACTTGTATTTCAAACTCTTCCTCAATACGAATGTTACATCTTCCTGTTGATCTGGTCGATCCAACCGATCATCGTATCCAATGCAAGCTTCATATTTCCCATATTACAATGACTGCCGGCATCATCCTGATCAGTGTAGAGATAAAACGCCAGTGACCTGACATTTGTAAGAAGATCATATTCTTCATGGAACAGCCTCGGCATGATCATATGGTCGTCTCTGCCTCCTACGATCAGCATATCCTGAGTGATCTTGTCGGCAACTCCTTTTAACGTAAATTCTCTTACTTTCTTAACATATCCCACGGGATCAGGCGCATCATAAGCATACATGCCATGCATCAGATTCCATTTTACGAGCTCGCTCTTATCCATCATTTTTTTATAGAATCCGTTGAAGATCCCGGCAAAGCCCTTTCTGAAAGCTGTATCCATAAGCTTTCTTACAGGTTCAGGATCATCCGCCAAAAGGATATCGAAGAAATCCGGGAAAATTGACCATCCTATGACCTTGGTGATCCTCTTTTCAAAGGCTGAAGCCCTCGGTGCGAGATATCCTCCAAGTGACGCGCCGATGATCGTGACATCCTCCAGATCAAAATAGTCTAGGATTGCTTTTACAGGCTTCTCCCACGCAGGATCAAACTTCATATTCTGCTCTCGCAGCACTCCGCCCTGTCCCGGGCCTTCAAAGAGATGAACCTCAAATCCGTTTTCCTTAAAGTACAGCAGTGCATCATAGAATTCTTCGATATAACTATCATTACCACCATGCAAAAGTATCCGCCCCTTGCATTCTCCGTCAGCCTTGCAGGACATGACCGGGAGATATCCATCTTTATACGGAACCCTTGTAAGCTCTATTCCCTGTTCTCTTAATTCCTTTGCATGATAGTCATAAAAAAGATCTTTTGCTCTTTTATATGTTTCGAGCTTCTTCGGATCTGAATCATACATGAAGAACTCCGACATGCGAAGATATACGATCTGTTCGTTTACATTTCCCTTTTCTTCAGCATTTTGGGCAAGCTTCGACAGGGTCTTAACCCAGCTTGCGCTATCCTTTATATCCTTTGATACCGCTGCGATATCTTCGGGATTACCGCCACCCCACATCACTACACGGTTCAGCTGGAAATTGAAATTTGCATCATCATTGAATTTGTATGTACCTTTCTGAAACATTATCCCATCCTCCTTATCTTTTATACAGACAGAATTCGTTCTGTCTCCCTAAAACGACAACGCGGGAATGCCATAAGGCATTCCCGTCGTTCATCGTTTTATATACTGTTAAAGATTTTAGTAAAATAATCTTTTTATCATATCCTCCATACTGTCCGGAGCGGCGTTGATCTTATCCTGTGTAAAGCGGTCATTATAAATAAGTCCCCATAGTCCGTACAGGATAAATGCCGCCACCTCTTCCGCATTCTCCTTCGTTACTCCGAGCCGGTTCTTGATCTTCTTTTCCCTGATCCCCTGAAGCATAAAATCAGCATAGGGCTTTATCAGCTTGCCTACCATCTGTATCAGATCATAGATCTTATAGGATGCATCGGAAATGGTGTCTCCTGTATTTGAAAACCTGTCTGCATATCCTTTTATATCTTTTACGATCAACTCGGCCAGAATGTCCCTTCGTTCCTCAAACGGCATGTCCTTATCCATAAGCAGCTCGCATTTCTTATCCAGCTTCTCATTGATATAGTCTTCCATTACCGCCAGATAGATGTCCTGCTTTGATTTGAAATAATAGTAGAACATACCGGGAGCGCCATTTACCTCGGCAAGTATGTCCCTTACGGCAACTGACTCATAACCTTTTTCGGCAAACAGCCTTGACGCCACATCAATCAGCTCTTTTCTGCGCTCCTCCGGAGGCTTACTTCCTTTTTTCATAAATGCTCCTTTAAACAGAACGAACGTCTGTCTAAAAGTATATCCAAGCATCTCTTAAAAGTCAAGCTGCAGCTTCCGGTTTTCCGGATCGACATTATCTGTCGCCTCATCCAGTATTATCTTCATCTTTTCTGCCTTCTGATTTTTTAACATTTCTGTTCATTAAATGTCGCCCCAGATTTCTGTATGCAAATTTCTTTATAGGACTTAACTCCTGATGATGACATTTAAGCATCTCATCGGGTGAATCATATACACCAAAGTCCTGGTTAATGCCTTCACTTTGGATATATGTATTATTACGATCAAAATCAATTATCGGTTTCCTAAAGTCCTTGACTGCAACACCATACCCGCAGAAAGCTCCTTCGCAATCCTGGTTTAATTGCTGAAGTGATGTTAAATATACAGTATCAAGAATAAACGCCTCCAGCTCATACCAACAACTCTCAAAATATACCTCTATCCAACTGTGAAATACATTTTGCGGAGCATTCCGATATACAAACCCTGTCATTGCACCCTTTTGCAATTTCTTGTCGATTGTAAAGCCATGTACTCTGCAAGGTATCCCGCAGCCCCGTAGAATCGCCATAAAAAGAGTCCCCTTTGTATTGCACTGGCCATACCCATCGGAAAGAACCTGTGAAGCCGATATGTCATCATCGACATTGTATCCAAATAGAATCTCATCTCTTACATAATTGTATATATCTTTAATCCGCTCAAACTCCGGAAGTTTCCTCCAGCCTCTCTCTTTTATAAGATCCTGAATACTTTGACATTCATAATCCAGCATCGGTGTAGACTTTAAATATCTGTTTTCCATTCCACTCATATTTTCTCCTGTTTCCGAAACATCTCTCTTACAAACCATATAATCATCCCGCCATTCATACAGAAGGTATATAAACCTTTGGAAAATGCACTTTCCGGCAGAATCATGGAAGTAAGACCTATCACAGCACACCATGTAAGAGGAGTGAAAAAAGCTTCTCTTTTCTTAAGAATTGTTCTGCCTCTTGCAATAACGATGATAAGATCCGCAAATGCAACAAGCAGAATGAAATATGACAATAATACAAAAGGATCAAACAACCTGTCCATATACTGCGACATCAGTGCCGCCTGTGTTTCTCCAATATTTTTACACATATATGAATAGACGAAAACCATGATCGTAACTGTAAAATGGATCGTCAACCACGGATAAGTAATAAAGGCAAAGACTCTCCTTGCGCCTGTTCTGTCTTTTTCACTTGTCATATAGTCAGCAATATGAATGCAGCCCTGCGAAAAGAACAAGACACCTATCACCGCCAAAACGAGCGTTACAACAATCTTCCAGTCTGCATAATCAGCTCCGTGCCCGGCAGAGATAAAGTAAAACACATCTCCGTCAACCTTGCCGGGATCAACAAAACCAAGTAACCAGTCGCCTATTCCAAATAACAGACACCCGATAATACCCTGTATGGCATATTTGCGTTCCATGATCACTCCTATCCTTTTCTCCCCGGCTCTAATGTTGTTTCTTTCTCCAGTAAATAGCTGCTGTCAAAAACACAAGGGCTTCTCCCAGACTTTCACAGGCTCCCCATGCGCCGGCTACCACTGTATCTCTGAATGCAACTTTCCATATGATCCCCAGAATCACTGTTCCTACAGGTCCCACAAGACACATGATCCTCGGCAATCCTGTCTTACCCGAAACAACAGTAGCAAAATGAGTTATGTATTCCAAAAACAGAAATGCGATCAATACCATATCGAGCGGTGCCAGGATTCCCTGCAAATGTTCTGCAGCCGCATATGCGATCTCAGCTGTGCCACCCGCTGAAATAATGCTCTTATAAGTGATAGGGAGAAGGGGACCAACGGCAAAATGCAGAAATCCTGTTGCTGCGACTCCTACTCCCATAAATGATGCGAGAGTCCTGAATACTTTCCCGCAGGTTTCTTCTATCATTTTGTAATAGGAGTAAAACGCCGGAAGCATGAGTATCATGCCTGCAAACCCCAGCCATGCAGACAGAACAAAACGCCACTCGTCAACTTCAATCCATAAAGTATCTATGCCCAAATCGCTGTATCCTTTATAGCAATATAACAGGCAGTCTCCTATCACAAAGATGATTCCGCCGACAAATCCCATAAAAGCATAGGTCTCCATTGTTCTCCTGTGTTCATTCATATTTCTGCACCTTTCATCTCCTGGTAAGAAACAACAAAATATCCATACGGGATTTTATATTATGCCATGGCCGAAACATCTTTCTTTTCAAAATGCTTTCTAAGAATAAGATAGCCTATCAGCACTCCAACTGCTGCATTTTGATAATGATTTATTAATGTATCAGGCTCATGTTATTTATTCGACGCGTATTAAAGAAGCTCCATTTTGAAGTCACACAGCTCATCTCCTGCGCCAATTGTCTTCGTTCTGCTGAATTTTAATCCCGGCAGGTTGCCGTAGGAATGCTCATCATTTTCACAAAACAGAATATTCAGTTCCGGACATCCCTGCTCAGTAAGATATTTGTGATACGGGCACTGTATGATATCCATACGGAAACAGTCTTTTTCTTTGGGATAAAATATATTTTTAAAACCCGCAGCCTCTCCGAACATCTTATGGCTTAAAGAATCCCACATGCCAAGGAAAAAAACCTTGAATCCGGGGATCCTGCAGAACTTTGCTATACTCTGTCCGGTTTTTGTCGATTTCTCTGCCATGATCTTCTTCATTACATCATATGCCATATCCTTATCAACTTCCTTCATGGCAAGATAAATGGCTGCCGCCGGAAATATAAAGCTGTCAGTATGCATAGCCACGCCTTTGGGCAAATCCAAATGTTCTGAATACATCTTATACAACCGTTTATGTGCATCACGCCAGATGTTCTCACATTCCGCCGGAGACAGTCTTTCGGCGATCTCATCCTTAAATGCTTTTTTGTCTTTCATTGTTTTGGCTGTTTTCTTTTTCAGGTCCGAGTTCATATCTGTCCCCCACTATATCTTCTCCATCACATCGGTTCACGAATCAGATCATACATATGGTATTTCTCGCCGCAATTTCTTACACGTTCCAGCGTCATTCCAAGATATTCATATCTTAAAGCCTTGTCCCTATCGTCCGTATCGAGAATGACAGGCAGCTTCTTCTCGTCCGCAACTTGATAAACATACTCCATCATCTGCCTCATAAAGCCCTGTCTTTGGTATTCCTTTCTGACAGCCAGCACCTCGATGCGAATAAACTTTCTTTTTGCCCTGCGCATTCTTGTCTCGATGGAATTCCCATCGGAAAAGGATGCTGAAACAAATTTTTTCATATTCTTAAAACCGCCAAGTGCCTTCTTCTCAGCAAAAATCATCTTCATCCCCGGAATAAAGCCAATCGTGCCAATTCCTTCGCCTGCAATAAACATATACCCCTCACGGTTTTCAGAGGTGGCATAGAGAAGTCCGCTTTTATATGCCGCATAAACAATTGCATTTATATAAACAAACATATCATCCGGGTTTGTTATATATTTCTTAAGTCCCAGATCCTCACTGCAATATTCATAATTATAAAAGGAATCAGACACATGCCGTGAAACCTCTTTGATTTCCGATCCTGACAGACCTTCAAGCAAAATCATTTGAAGTGATTCTCCTTTTCCTTGGCCTTTTTCATCATGAGCAGTAATCCTCCGAACATCCAGATATTACCCATACTTATCCAACCGGCGGTAAGTGCATTAAAAAGCGCATGATTACCGGCAAATTTTAACAACATTGTCGCAGTCATACCAACAGGCAGTGAGAATATCCAGCACCACTTTGGATAGGGTGTATGCCCTTTAACAAAAGCCGTGACCTGTGCCACACTCTGAATGATAAAGAATATCAGAAAAGCTATAATCCCCGGGAGCAGAAAAAACAATCCAAATCTGATCGTCTGACTGACTGCTGTTTCCGGGTTCATATTTATCAACTGTCTGTAGTAATAGACAAGCGCAAGACACGGGACATGAACTCCGCAGCCGCCAAAAGCAATATAACCCAGTATTCCGCTTCGAAGCATATGTGCATATTTCTCTGAATACGGAGCAACCAGTCTGTATATTCCGAAATAGCACAATCCTTCAAGGGGTATCCCGATAAAACCAAGTATAGCTGACCATAATATCCTGTTATCTGATATTGTCGCGTATGTCGAAAGTTTCTTTGCGATTCCGGTTAAGGTCTCATCTGATACTCCCCAACCAAGAAGCATATCTCCTGCAAGTACCATTATTCCGGCACATAATCCGATGAAAAACAACTTACGAATTCTGCTCCAATCCAGATCTTTTCCTATTCCGATGTCGTTATAGGTGCTCATTTTCGCTCCTTTATCTTGACCTCCTTTTCCACGGGATGCATCTGTTGACGCATTTCTTATATTCTTCATATTCTGCGCCGTACAGATCAGCGAGCCATTTTTCTTCTGTGTTCCTGAGCACAATCGTCATGATCCCCCAGTTGATAAAGAAAACCGGGATCAGACAGATGTTATGCCACATTAAGCTAATCCCTGTAAGAGCGATCCACCAACCGCTGTACATCGGATTCCTGACCCACGCATATATACCGGTTGTCTTTAGTTTGTTTTCGGTAATGCTTTCATCCATGTCGGATTTCAGTGCTCCTACAAACCAGATGATAAATCCGAGGATGATGAAGACGCTTCCTGTTATCCTGAATGCCCAAACCGGATTGCCCGTCAGGTTTCCGATCTTAAAAACATATACAGACAAAATAATACAGATCGCGGTAAACAAACCTATCCCATAGATCAGATACGGTCCGATCCCAAATAGCGGAAGCTTCTGTCCTTCCTTCGTATAGTTTTTAAGTTTCATTTGTGACGCACCTCTTAAATTCATGATAAGTCATGCTTTCCGCACCTATTTCCTTGCGGTTACAGCAATCCACGGTTTTGTTTCATGATGGTCTGATTTCACAGACGAAAAGCCTGCGGCCTTTAAAGCTGCCTCAATTTCAGGTACCGTATGACACTTCATCCCGTCTATGATCTTTTCATACTTAAGGCCGGCTTCATCGGTTCCGTCAGACTCACAAACGATCAAAAAAAGACCGCCGGGTTTTAATACATTCGCGACCTGTTCAAAACACCTCTCAAGGCCCGGCCAGAAATAGATGGTTTCAAATGCCGTTGCAAGATCATACTGCTCCTTAGGAAGATTCAGTGCCGAAACATCTCCCTGCTGTATCCTGCACCTGCCGGCATCTATCATTGCTTTGTTATAGTCAGTTGCTATCCGCACCGAAACATCGGAATAGTCGATCGCGGTCACTTTTGCACCCGGATATCGGTTAAGAAGCTCTCCTGCATTCCTGCCTCCACCACATCCAAGTTCCACTATTTCTTCAGGAACAACTGATGAAATATGTGACAGTCCCCAGTCAGCCATCTTTGCGTGACCGCTGTTCATACCATTAACCATCATCTTTCCCAGAAAACCTTCCGGCTTTCTGGTCTGGCTGACAAAATTCTTGAATAATCCCATGATACATCCCTCCTGTTATCACTATTGGGTGCCAAGCAGCTTTGTAGTACTTTTAAGACCTATCATAATCGTTGAAGTATTATGCAAAAGAGCAGACATCGAAGGAGGCAGCACTCCGATAAGCCCCAGAATAATAAGTCCGGTATTAAATCCAACGATGGCTCTGTAATTAAACCGTATCCTGTCCATCAGGCTGTCGCTTAATTCCTTTAAGGTTACAATGGATAAAAGATCATCCGAACTTATGGTGATATCCGCAATCTGTCTGGCTATTTCTGCGCCGTCTGCGATCGCTATTCCTGCATCAGCGGTTGACAGAGCCGGTGAATCATTGATTCCATCTCCTATCATGATCACTTTGTTTCCTGCCTGTTTACTGCGTTCGACAAATCCCGCCTTGTCTTCGGGCAGTACTTCCGCATGATATTCATCTACTCCAACCTCACCGGCGATCTTCGCGGCAGTCTTTTTGCTGTCACCCGTCATCATGACGATTTGTTTGAGTCCTGCTGCATGAAGCATATCTATAGCCGCCTTTGCATCTTTCCGTATTGGATCCTCTATCAGGATAACTGCCGACAGGCTGCCGTTTTTCGCATAATACAAGTGAGAATATTCATCCGGCAGTCGTTCAAATCTTTCTCTTTCACTCTCCGGTATATCTACCCCTTCATCTTCAAAGATGAAGTGATAACTGCCGATCAGCGCACGAACCCCGTCGATTGTTGAAGATATACCATGTGCAACGATGTAATCAACCCTGGTATGAAACTCATCGTGATCAAGCCCTCTTTCCTCCGCAGCACTCACGACTGCATTGGCAATCGAGTGAGGGAAATGCTCTTCAAGACACGCCGCCTCTCTTAACAGTTCATCTTTATCCTCACCATTAAAAGAGATTACATCCTTTACTGTGGGCTGCGCCTTTGTTAGTGTCCCTGTCTTATCAAACACAGCTATATCCGCCTCGGAAACAGCCTCCAGAAATCTGCCGCCCTTAACAGTTATGCCATGCTCTCCTGCCTCCCTGATCGCAGATAATACGGAGATCGGCATGGCAAGCTTAAGTGCACATGAAAAATCAACCATAAGAACAGAAACAGCTTTGGTCAGATTTCTGCTAAAAAGATATGTAAGAGCGGTACCGGCAAATGTGTAAGGGACCAGTCCGTCGGCAAGGCCTTCCGCTTTGCTTTCCAGACCCGATTTGAGCTTTTCGGATTCCTCGATCATCCTGACGATCTTGTCAAATCGTCCGCTTCCGCTCACTGCCGTTACCCGTACCGTTATCTCACCTTCTTCTACAACAGTCCCGGCAAAGACGCATGTTCCTTCTTCCTTTTTCACCGGGATTGCCTCACCGGTCATGGATGCCTGATTGACCATCGCGTCTCCGCTTATAACTGCCCCATCGAAGGGTATGATATTTCCCATCCGGACAACAACGCTATCGCCGATATTGATATCATCCGCGTCTGCAAGAGTTTCTGTTCCGTCTATGACCTTCCATACCTGCTTTATATTCAGAGACATCTGTCTTGCCAGATCATCCACACACTGTTTGTGTGTCCATTCTTCGAGATCATCGCCAATATCAAGCAGGAACATAACAGAAGATGCAGTTGTATGATCGCCCGTCAGAATAGACGCTCCGATCGCAACGGCATCCAGAAGTTCCACCTTCAGTTTCTTTTCCGGGATCGTTCTTATACCACGCCATGCGTATCGGATAGCCTTCGCGCAGGTAAAGACTGTTCTTATCGGCATCGGAAGAAACAACTTCTTTCCGTAGTGCCAGGCTATGTTCATCACAATCCTTTCATGATATCTCGCGTTAAGCTCTCTCGACGAGGATTCAAAAAAGCTTTCGGGCGCAGTTACCTGCTCCGGCGAATATCTTCTGATGATATTAAGCAATTCTTCCCTTGTGCAGGAATAATAAACTATCGCATCAGCAGTTCTTTCATATACAACAGCCTTCTCTATTCCGTCAGATTCCTGAAGGTAATACTGCAATGCATCAGCCTCTCTGAACGAGAATCTGCGTTTATCAAAATGCACACGCATCCTTCCCGGCATTTCATGTTTAATGATCGCTTTCATAGATTACACACTCCGTTCAGGCTTCGGCCGGTTCTTCGTTTATCTCTGCTTCCTGTTCATTTGCAGCTCTCTCTTCATTGATCTTTTTTGCCTCCTCGTAAATATCCGAGCAATTTTCCTGTAACACCGTTGCCTGATCCACCACCGTATCCTTCGCTCTGAGAACTGCTGCAGTACAGTGTGTATAGACTTTCTTTGCATCCTTACTTGACAGGATCTTTATACCTGCCGTCCCAACCAATACTCCTCCTGCGAAAATCCCAAGCTTACTCCATTTCATTTTTGAATTCTCCTTTCATTTCGTTTTTAATATCTGCTCCGGCACAGGTAAGTTGATATTTTTGATATAAAAATAACCGGTTAGTGCCCGCTAACCGGTTATCAGTATAATTAGCCTTCGCTAACTTGTCAAGTGGTATCCCGATATTTTTCAATATACTCTAATACTCACGCGGAGTTATTCCCGTATACTTTCTAAAAACCGCGGAAAACTTACTGGCATTACTGTATCCGCACATTCCGGCAATCTCGGTGATCGAGTATTTATTTTTGAGAATAAGGTTTTTTGCCTCCTGTATTCTTACCTGTGTTCTGTACTCATATATGGTTAGACCATACATTTGTTTAAATACTCTCTGCAGGGTAGTCCTGTTAAGGTTTACGCTTTTCGCCAAGCCTTCGATCGTTATATTTTCCGATATTTCAGTTCCCAGGATCTTACGTGCTTTATGAACTTTGCTTTCGGTGTCCTTACAATAATACTGATGATCCCCCGATTTTCGGCCTTTAATATCCATAGTTGCTATGATAACCTGATATGTCAGCAGTTTCCTATAATAGTCTCCATACGTATCCGGTAACTGCATCATCTCCGTGAACACACTTTTCAGTCTGGCGGTTGCTGCAAAGCATATACAGCTGTCAGCCTTCATGGCGCCGGAATACATCTTTTCCTTATCGAATGTATCCGTTTTGAACAGACGGTTCAACTCCCCTGCAGCATCATCAATGCAAACAACAATACTTATGCATCGCATTCCTTTGTTGCCGACTATGCATTTTCTTGCACCCAGCTGACTGCTGAATATACACACATCTCCGGTATCAGCACTGGAGTAGCGCCTGTTTTCCATTTCAAAATCCACGTGCCCTTCTACCATGTACATGATCTCTATATAGTTTATAAAACGCTTTTGTTCCTGGTACCCCGGATAATATTTTTCAATTTCCGAATAAATATAATAAATACCCTTTGAAACATTATACCGTCTCATTATCCCTTCACCGGTAGCGCTTTTTAGCCTGTATGTCTGCTCAGAATCTCCGGAAGAGATCAATTGCATGTATTGGTCGAACAGTTTCTGTGAATCCATATTCTCTCTCATTTGTGATCACTTTATGCCGCAGCAGCGTTTCTGAATTTTGTCTGTTTCATATTTTTCATTTCCTCGGTTTTCATGCTTCTGAATGAGGCTATCATAAGGGCTATTCCTATGATCAAAACAACAAGATCCGTTATAAGCTGAGCATAGAATACTCCCTCGACATTATGCGCAAAGAATCTCGGTAATATGATCACCAGAGGCAGGAACAAAGCGGCCTGTCTGAGCAGTGCCATAAGTGACGCCGCCCCGGCTTTGCCGACAGCCTGGAAAAACGTGATCGCAAGGATGAGTACTCCATAAGCAATATACATGGTAAACAGAACTCTGAGCATGGGTGCGCCCTCGACAACTATGCTCTTATCCGTTATGAACATCGAAAGCATCGCCTTGGGAGCGATCATTATCGGAGCATAGAATATAAGCGCGATTGTTGTTGCCGCCACCATAAATACTCTTGTAAATGCCCTAACCCTGTCATAGTTTCCGGCACCATAGTTAGTTCCGACCGCAGGCTGGAATCCCTGACTTATTCCCCAGAGAGGAATAAATGCAAATGCCTGGAGGCTCAGTGCCGCTCCCAGTATCGTCTGCCAACTACTGCTTCCCCATTTTTCAACAGTGTTGTACATAATTGTCTGCTGAACCATTGTCATGACCTGCATGAGCATCGCAGATAATCCTACGCTTATCACAGGTTTGATGAGCGATCTTTCAATCTTTACCTTATTGATCTTAACAGTGTCGCTTTTATTTACAAAATACCAGAGAGTATATACTGCCTGGATTATCTGTGCAGTTATGGTAGCATATGCTGCGCCAAGTATTCCGTTCTCTTTTCCCATCACACTGATCATTATAGGATCAAGTACTATGTTAATGATCGCGCCTGCCGCCATGATTGTCATAGCCATCTTGAGCTTTCCTTCGCCACGCATTACCATGTTAGCTGCCTGAGCGAAGTTTACAAAAAGCGAGCCTATGAACACGATCCTAAGATACCTTACGGATTCAGCAAGGATATTTCCTTTCGCCCCGGCAAGTGATAACAGATTAGGAGCGAAAACCATTCCGATCGCAGTGATCAGTATGGAAAAGATCAGTATAAGCGCTGTAAGATTCCCCATTATCCTGTCCGTAGTATCCTTATCGTTCTTCCCAATAGCACGAGACAGTACCGAAGCTGATCCGGTGCCTATCAAAGTGGCAACCCCTGTGTTGAGCAGTGTAAACGGATATGATACCTTTACCGCGGTCATCGCCTCAGGGCCAACCATTCTTCCCACAAAAACAGCGTCCATAAAATTGTACAGTCCTATAACTACCATACCAAGTATAGCCGGAACGCTAAGTGAGATCATTGTCTTGAACACGTTCCCGTATAAAAGACTGTCTTTTGCATCATTTTGTTTATTCATAATAATTCCACCTCCTGTTATTTCGGTTAGCATTTGCTAACCATTGGAGTATATAACTGACCCGATTTGCAATTCTACTCCGTTATGCAGCATGTACTCCAATCTGCAATTAATCTATCCCGATACTGACAACCTGTGGTTCATACTGCCCGGCGTCCGAGCTTCCATGCTGCCGCCATGCTTCTCTCCGTTATAAAACCCTTGTAATATCATGATAAAGTTTATAGAATTCTTTTCTTGCCGCATCTATTATCCTGATATGGCTGTCTGTTTTATCCTTTGGCATTTATCGTATCACCTCTCTATTAGCGAAAGAGAACGGCGTTCTCTTATATTTTTAGAGTACACCGCTCTCTATCGTTTGTCAATACTATTAAATTATTGATAATTTTTCATACTCCTGTCTTTCTTCTTGTATCCGCAATCGCAGTACGGTCCGCCTGATGCCAGAGTATATTCTCTCACAAACACAGTAGACCCTCCCATGTCGCTCATCGTATAATCCAGGGCACACATGGCAGGGGTAAGGTCAAAGTATCCGTATTCTTTCATCAGTGTACATATGCCACACTTATAAAATCTGGCCTCATACCCGCTGCCGTCTTCATAAGGGAGATAGTCCATATTCCATGAATAAGGGTTACGGTCTGCCGCACGAATTGCCGCGGTTTTCTTCATTTTCTTTATATCCCTATCCTTAAACTTCTGCTTTGAGCCCATTCTGCAAAATGCCTTTGTTGCTGCATTTGTCATAGCCTGTTTATAATACTCGCTGGTATCCAGAAGCTTAGGCCTTTTATCAAGGCTTTGAAGTACAGCTATCAACATCGAACAACTTAAGATATTAGTCTTGAAGATATCGTCTTTTTCAAACTCGGGGAGTTTGCCGATTATACTTCTGTATCTTTCCTTTGCGCAACACATTATCCTGTCTGCCGATATTCTGTTATATCCAAGAACATTTATAAGTGCCGATCTAAATGACCTTCTGTAAATTGGCCACATAAACCGTGCCATCCCGCTATATTTCACGCGATTTCTCCTTACGAATCGATGTATTAAAATATTTGGCTATCCGCCTGCCTCGTTACTGTCACTTATTTCTCACACCTGAAATAAACGATCGATCCATCCGTATGAAGATCGACATTCGCATACAAACGATTAAGAATTCCAAATAGCTGTTTCCGGGTTGGAAAAGGCGGTGTGAACCAGCCTTTCTTAGCCAGTATCCTGTGCACCAGCCAATCTGTTCTTGCGCATTCTCCCTTTATGTAGAAGCAGGCTATGAACATACCTCCTTTTTTCAGTACGCGGTGTGTTTCCAAAAAAGCCTTTTTCTTGTCAGGAAATGCGTGAAAACCGTTCATACTCAATACGATATCACAGCTTTCATCTGAGATCGGAAGATGTGCTACATCTCCCTGCATCAGGGTTATATGATCGCAGTCTCCCAGCCTGTGCTTCGCTTTTTCAAGCATGTCCGCACTGTAGTCAAGACAGGTGATCTTCGCCGCCGAGAGTCTTTTCCACTTTTTCTCGGTAAACACAGCCGTTCCTACCGGAACATCAAGTACAGTACCGTCAAAATCATCCGGGATATACGACAATATCTTCCGGGCAACTTCGTTATCGTCGGTATCGCTCCAGAAGAATTTCATATATGCCCTGCTCAGGATATTCCCACGTGTAAGTACGGTGTCATATATATCCTTTGAATCATGATATGCGGTTTTAATCTTGTCCGAAACAGGTAAAGCCTTTTCCAGTCTAACACTTTTAGCTTTTTCTTCGGTATCATCCCGCTCGTCGTATCCGTCATAGGGAGCATTCGGATCATGTGGCTTCTGTTTTTTCATGCTGTTACATACCTGATCCTTATGCGCAAAAACAAAATCAAGATCGTCTGACCAGCCCGTATGGCCGGTGATGACTTTGGGGCTGATACCTCTGCTTCTCAAAAGATTCTCAAGTTTTACCAGAGACCTCTTTGCGAGCTCGTTGTTTTCTGCCAGCGAATTTATAAAACTATAGCCTCCGTCGGCACCGAACCAGATCGTATCTCCGGTAAACAGATACTCATCATCGATCAGATATACCATATGGCCCCATGTGTGCCCGGGCACAAGGATTGCTTCTACCTTTATATCGTCAATATAAAATACATCCCCGTCACTGAGAAGCTCTCGCTTATTATCGCTTTTGACCATCGGAAGCTTATACAGACCGAAGATAACCCTGCGTCGTTTTTGTCCCGTCATATATCGATTTTCGATCGCACTGATATACAGCTTTGCATTTTTGAACAGCCCATCGGAATCCCGCTCCACGGCTCCGACATGATCTGTGTCCTGATGTGTGATCAGGATATCATGAATATCCGAAGGAGCTATATCAAGCCACCTCATCTTCTCGGCAAGCCGCTCATAGTTATACCCGGCGTCGATCATGATAGTCGTTTTGTTCTTTGTATAAAAAAAGATATTTGCTATCCACTCACGTACACACGCAACATGATCGTCGATGCGTCCGGTATTCAGTGGTTTAAATATCTCTTTTCCACGATATCCCCATGACATAACAACCTTCTGAAAATTCGATGCTTTTCTGGACATTTCTATTCCTCTCTCATTTTCACCTCATGCCGATTTTCTTGCTACGCAGTGAAGGCGGAATAATCCGCGCTCTTCAAACAGTTCCATCTTAAGGCCCGCTCTGCTGCAAAGTTCTCGAACCTCATCTTTGCCATACACATGGACATCTCCGTGGCCTGTGAGATTGATGATGCGCATCTCCACATTATTCATGAACCAGCGGACAGGCGGACAGTTTGACGTCATATCCCTGAGTATAAGGCGTCCGCCCGGCCTTAATACTCTGTATACACTATTGAAGAAATCCTGTACATTCGGATAATGATGAAAGCTCTGGCAGCAGATCACCACATCAAAGGACTCCGCGGCAAAAGGCAGATTCTCACAGTCTCCGACAACAAGTTCCACGCCCTGCAACTTCTTGGCCTTTGCCACCTCGATCATCTTCGGCGTAAGATCTATGCCCGTATAATGCCTGTCAGGATATTTCTCCTTCAGAAGCGAGAGCATCGGAGCGGTTCCGCAGCCGCAGTCAAGAAGCTCGTTAAAATCTTCTTTCTCCAGCTCCGCCAGCACATCCGGATAATCCTTCTTGCACATCTTGTACACTCCGGCCTGATCTGTTTCATATACAGTTGCTGCCTTGGAAAACTCTTTAAGCGACAATTCCTTATATTCCCTGGAAGTCATGGTTTACCTCTTCTTTCGTTTTCATTGCTATTATAAACCTTTTTATCCCTTCATACGTCGAAGCGCTCAGGTAATGCCCTATCCAGCGTGCGTCTTCTTTCGCTGTCTTCTCATCCACATTCGCCACAATCTTTAAAAAATCACTGAGCGTGGAATGCTTCTCGCAGATTATCCTGGCCTCTTTTATCCCTTCCGGGGTAAGCTCGATCTCTCCGTTCTTCTTCACCCTTATGATATTCTTCTTTCGAAGATTTGACATGGCGATCGAAACACTGGCTTTTGAAAACGACATTTCTTTGGCAATGTCAACAGAACGAACGCATCCGAGCCTTTCTTTCAGAAGGTATATGGTTCTGATATAATCTTCCGCTGATCTGTTCATTTACTTTACTACTTCCCACATCTCTCCCATATTCTTAAAGCCTCCGTCGGGCATACAGCCCTTACACGGCGCGGAGCCGGAGTGCATCGCACACTCCGAGCATTTACCCGCACCACACGAAAGGAGGGAGAGTCTCCTGATAGCACCTATGTTTTCAAGATATTCCAATTTACGCTTAATATCGTCTGTATCAGTTTTCAGCTCGGAGGCGAGAAGCTCAAGCGTTCTCGCATGTCCGTCTTTGAGCAGTTCCAATAATTCTTCCATAACAGTTCCCTGTTGATCCGTTACCAGATGAGCATTCCGACATGGTATGCCAGGAACGCAAGTATAAGTGAAACTACAGTGTAATAGATAACGATCCTTGCCGTCCATTTTGCCGAATGTGTTTCCTGGA
The DNA here is from genome assembly GCA_024694965.1 of Lachnospiraceae bacterium. GTDB lineage: Bacteria > Bacillota > Clostridia > Lachnospirales > Lachnospiraceae > UBA2868. Next base: position 7,520 of record JAILJC010000111.1, on the reverse strand, counting down.
ACGTTGCTGCAAGCGCAACAACGCAAGGCATGTTAAATGTCATGGCAAATATGAACGCGAGTGCTTCCGGCTTGGTTACATTGGCAAGCAGGAGGCTGCTGAGGTTTGATGTATCGGCACCACCCGCCATCGCCTGAGTAAATGCAGTCCCGTACGCTCCGCCGCTGTAAAGGGCACTTATAACACCTACTGCGCCTTCCTTTCCGACAGCCGATGCTATATATGACAGGAACAGCTGCCACGGCATGCCAAAGAACTTCGTTACCGGCTCTATAGCCAAACCGACTCGATACAGGAGCCCGCCATTTCCGGAGGGCGAATATGACAGGAGCCAGAATATACCGCATACAAGAAGTATCACTTTAGTGACTCTTACGAAAGTCTCTTTTGTTCTTCCAAAAACATATCTGAAAAGAGCACCCCACTTTGGTTTATGATATGGTGGAAGTTCCATTATCATTCCGTATCTGTCTTCCTTCTTTACAAGCTTTCCGCCGAACACTTTTGCCGTTATCCACATATGAACAAGCATTGTGAGCAGTATCGCGACTATGACTCCGACCGCACCCGGGCCAAAGAATATCGCCGAAAGCATGGGGATCGTCGCCCACGCAGCTCCGCACGGGACCGCCCAAGCAAGCGCGATCGTCAGGACTTTCTGTCCCCAGTTATCGATGACTCTTGCCCCTGCGGCTCCGCCCATCGTACATCCGAAGCTTATAAGGAAAGGCATTACGGATTTGCCCTGAAGCCCTAATTTGCCCATCGTATTATCAAACACATAGGATATACGTGCCATTACACCGACTTCTTCAAGAAGACCAAATACAAGTGTTACTCCGAATACAAATCCGAGCATTTTAAAGATATATGAAAACGACTGGATTATGACATCACCTGCAATAAGAATAATAAACTCCGGGCAACCAACCGAAGCAAGGCCGTTCATCACGGGAGCTTTAAGTGCAAGTACAGCCTCACCGACACCCATAAGCGGCAACGCCGGAATAAACGATGCTATAAGTCCCAGCAAAACAGTCAGTATTACTGCCGCTTTGCCCCATGTTTTACTCGTATATATCCTGTCAAGTCTGCTAAGGGATACCTTCTTTTCCTTTGTCTCTACTGCTCCGCCGAGCAGATCATCTATCCATTTAAACTTGCATCCCCCGGTAGCTACCGCTCCGTTCGTGTTCTTTCTTGCTTCTTCAATCTTGTTAAATGCATCAGCACCAAGAGAATTCTTAAGTCTTGCAAGCACTACCTCATCATTCTCAAGCACCTTCACCGCAAGCCACATAGGAGAATATCCTTCGATGGTATTTTCGGGTATCAGATCACATATCTCCCGATATCCCTTTACACTCTCATACTGTTTTGCAAGATCATCTACATTTATCTTTGCATTTTTCGAAAGAACCTTTTCCAGTGTCTTATAGAATGTGTCATATGATTTTATATCTGTTGCGGAAAATGGCACGACCGGAATTCCAAGCTTTTTCTCTATCACCGATGCATCAATCTTCTTACCCTGATCGCTAGCGACATCAGCCATATTGAGCAGGAGAAAACACGGAGCATCGATGCCTGCATAATCAGCCAGCATGAAAAGGCTCCTCTGCAGCTGTGAGCTGTCTGCAAGAATGCATACGACATCTGCTTTGCCTGACGCGATAAAATCCCTCGTGATCACTTCCTCGTCCGAATTAGCTGACAAACTGTACGATCCCGGGAGGTCTGCAACCTTGTATTCGTTTCCGCCGTATGAAAAGCTCCCCTCCTTTTTCTCTACCGTTTTTCCGGGCCAGTTTCCCACATGCTGACGTAGTCCGGTCAGGGCATTGAAAAGTGTGGATTTTCCGGAGTTGGGTTGTCCGAGAAGTGCTATCGTTGCCGATGCGCTCATGCCGTCACCTCCTCGACCGTGATGCCTTTACACTCGTTTCTGTTAAGTGCGATCATCGTATCTCTCGAATACACAAGAACAGGCCTGTTTTTATCATTCTTAATGACCTTTACCCTGCATCCGGGCGTAAGACCGATCGACGTGATGCGGCTCATAAACCGCGCATCGCCGTTGATACCGCTTACAAGTGCTTCTCTGTTTTCCTTTACTTCACTAAGACTCATCTGTTTTCCTCCATAATATCAACCAAGGTATAAGGCGTTCCCTTAAGCAACTGTAGAAAATCATCCCTGCTCATTACTCTCTTTGAAAGCACTTCGACTTCTTTGTTTCCAAGGTCTGCCTTCGCCCACAACTCCCCTTCGGAATTCAGGGCATTTTCAACCCTCCTCACGCATCCGCCGCACACCATCCCTTCGATCCGCAGTTTGTATGAATAAGGATAGTTTGCTTTATTCCGGTCCTTAACCCGGATCTTTTTATCCGGTGCACTTTGGGAAGAGCAACACGAGCCTCCGTATCTTACGGTACGCCAGATACGCCTTGCGCCCACATATACAAGCGCTATCAGCACTGATATGATTATGACATTTGCCATATTGTTCCCTTCCGTTTACTTTTTTACGGCCTGCCTGCAGGCTGTGCACATTTTGCATGATGCGCAGCTGCCTCCGCAGGTTGATCTTCCCATCTTCTTATCTCTTATCATGGTTCGTATTATCACCGCGACAAGAGCAATGAGAACTATGGTTATAATTATCGTTCCAAGGTTTTCCGCTAACCAGACTATCATCCAAATGTCCTCTCTTACCTTGCTGCACCTGCCATCTCAAGCTTATCCGCTTCCTTATACTTCTTAAAGAAAAGCATATATATCATTCCGACCAGCGCAGCGATAGCAAATAACAATCCCAAAATATTTATGTTGCCAGTCAATGCCCAGCCGAACTGAGTTATCATGAATGCTATCACGTATGCAAAACCACACTGATATCCTATTGCAAACCATGTCCACTTGGGATTGTTCATCTCACGCTTTATCGCACCGATCGCTGCAAAACAGGGTGCACACAGAAGATTGAAGACCAGGAATGAGAACCCTGTGATACCTGTAAACGCCTGAGCAAGTGCCTGCCATGCGGTAAGCTCTCCGCTTCCGTACAGGATGCCCATTGTTCCGACTATATTCTCTTTTGCTACAAGGCCCGTGATCGATGCAACAGCAGCCTGCCAGTTACCCCATCCTAGAGGAATGAATATCCAGGCGATGCAGTTTCCGATCTTTGCGAGGATTGAGAATTCAAGCTCGTCCTCAGCGAGCATCCTGAAGCCGTCCGCAGTAAACCCAAAGAATGAGGTGAACCATACTACTATTGTTGAAAGCAGGATGATAGTACCTGCCTTTTTGATGAACGACCAGCCGCGCTCCCACATTGAACGGAGTACGTTTCCGAGAGTCGGCATATGGTATGCGGGAAGCTCCATAACGAACGGTGCAGGATCACCCGCAAACATCTTCGTCTTCTTAAGCATGATGCCGGAAACAACAATGGCTGCCATGCCGATGAAGTATGCCGATGTTGACACCCATGCGGAACCCCCGAATATAGCACCCGCGATCATTGCTATAAAAGGTACTTTCGCACCGCACGGTATAAATGTTGTCGTCATTATCGTCATACGTCTGTCACGCTCATTTTCAATAGTTCTTGATGCCATGACACCCGGAACACCACAGCCCACGCCGATCAGCATGGGAATAAATGATTTGCCCGAAAGGCCGAACTTCCTGAATACTCTGTCAAGAACGAACGCTATACGTGCCATATAACCGCATGCCTCAAGGAATGCAAGCATAAGGAAGAGAACAAGCATCTGAGGGACGAATCCGAGTACTGCTCCGACACCGGCAACTATACCATTAAGGATCAGGCCTTTCAGCCAGTCTGCCGCACCGGCTGAATCAAGTCCGGATTCCACGAGGGCGGGTATTCCGGGAACCCATGTACCGTAATCAGCCGGATCAGGTTCATCTCCGATCTCATCAAGCGTTTTTTTCGCTTCCTCATAATCCTCAAGACTTGCTGTCTCCTCACTGACCTCAAGAGTTTCATCATCTGTTACCGAATATTCAAAATCACCGTTCGGGGCCATTCCGTTTTCTTCAACATAAGCATCGTATCCGTCTACGATCGCTGAAGCTCCGGCATAGCTTTCCGAAATCTCACCGTATCCGCCGTCCATACCGAACAGATGAAAACCGTCTCCGAAAATACAATCATTTGTAAAATCAGTAGCCGGCGTTCCTACTCCCACCATGGCGATCCAGTATACAAGGAACATAACGACTGCAAAGATCGGAAGTCCGAGCCATCTGTTTGTAACGATCTTATCTATCTTGTCGGAAGTTGACAGCGCTCCCGCATTCTTCTTTTTGTAGCAGGACTTTATTACCTCAGCGATGTAAACATATCTTTCATTCGTGATAATACTCTCAGAATCATCATCCAGCTCTTTCTCCGCCGCCTTGATGTCATTCTCAATATGGGACATCTTACCGGCAGGGATTTTCATCTGGTCAAGCACCTTGTCATCACGCTCGAATATCTTTATCGCATACCATCTCTGCTGCTCCTCCGGCATATCATGAACTACCGCTTCTTCGATATGTGCGATAGCATGCTCAACGGGACCTGAAAACGTATGAAGAGGTACCGTTTTTCCGTTCTTGGCGGCTTTGATCGCTTCTTCTGCCGCTTCCATAGTCCCGTCACCCTTCAGCGCAGAAATATCCATTACCTTACAACCAAGGTGACGTGACAGCTCCGAGATATTGATCTGATCGCCGTTCTTCTTAACGATATCCATCATGTTGACCGCAACAACGACCGGGATCCCGAGTTCTGTAAGCTGTGTCGTAAGATACAGGTTCCTCTCAAGGTTCGTTCCGTCTATTATATTTAAGATGGCGTCAGGCCGCTCATTTATCAGATAATTCCTGGCAACCACTTCTTCAAGGGTATATGGTGAAAGAGAATAAATACCCGGCAGATCGGTGATCGTAACGTCATCGTGTTTCTTAAGCTTTCCTTCCTTCTTTTCAACCGTAACGCCCGGCCAGTTGCCCACGAACTGGTTGGAGCCGGTAAGTGCATTGAACAACGTTGTCTTTCCGCTGTTCGGGTTTCCTGCTAACGCAATTGTTATACTCATCTTTATGCCTCCTCGTTACTTAACCTCTATCATCTCAGCATCTGCTTTTCTGAGTGACAGTTCATAATTCCTCACCGTAACCTCGATCGGATCGCCTAAAGGGGCGACCTTCCGTACATAGACCGACGTTCCTTTGGTTATGCCCATATCCATGATCCTGCGCTTAACCGCTCCTTCGCCGTGAAGCTTAACAACAGTTACAGTTTCCCCGATCTTCACATCCCGTAGTGTTTTCACTTTTCTTCCTCCTATTCCCATTGAACCTATACCATTATTTTTCTTGCAAGTTCATCACTTAAAGCCACCCTGCTTTCCTTGACCTTCACGATCAGGTTTTTTCCGAGTGTGCTGACAATGCTGGCCTCACCTCCGACTACAAATCCGAGATCCTCAAGATGTTTCTTAACCTCCGGACTTCCTCCGATCTTTCTTATGATCTGAGGCTGCCCTGCTTCTGCATAGATCAATGGCATCATACATTTCCTCCCATTCATTCGCTTCGATTAGCATATGCTAACTCATAGCACAAAATAATGGTTAGCGTTCTCTAACCGTTATCAAGTATAATTAGCGCGCGCTAATCTGTCAAGCGCAATTTGCTAATTATCCACTGTATACTTTTGTTTTTTTATGGTAAGTTAATGCTAAAGAGATTGTTATTTGAGACATTTAGAGGAGATGCCCAAAGTATTATGAGCCTTTATTATATTTATGACAGAGTAACATATCTTATATGTGTTGTTGGGATGATCGTGTTTATCATGACACGTATAATCGGTATAGCGCCTATACCCAAACAAAAGAAAGAACTGTTTGATAAGCTCATCGTGTTCCTGCACTCAAAAATAAAAAAAGTTGGCAATCCATATATAATCCCACCCGAATTAAAAGATGCAATGAAAAAAGATCTTGATAATGAAATATTACTAACGAAGGCTGCAAAAGATATTATTGCACACTGTGGCTTAAATGCATCTTTTCTCCGGGTAGAGGTAGAAAATATAGCTCCGAATACCGCCGGACAATACTCTGAAAATCTTATCATTATTAACCATTTGGAAAATACCAGCTATACGAAAACAATGGCGGTACTTATTCACGAATGTATGCATTATTATCTTGGCTGCCGTGATATACATCTTCAGGATACAACCAGTAATGAATATCTGACAGATATAGCGACTCTGTACATGGGATTTGGGGATTATATTAACAGAGGATATGTGATGGCAGGTTATATTAAACGTCATGAGATAAGATATATCAAGAGCAGGATAAATAAATTACGGTGAGAGTCACTCCCGGGTGGCACCACAATCAAGGATTATATTTCTTCTCCGTCCTCCAGATTTCCCGACTGTTTTTTCCACTTAGGAATTAATTAATCCATAGTCTGACCTGAGTATCTGGCCCTTATTACAGGCCGGACCCCGCAAGATTGATCAACATTGGTTCCCATCAGATTTGCTGCCCTTCCAAGTATAAATACCGCCTGGTCCTGTTTATTTCCGGGTGACCTCAGCCACCAGTCAAGGCAGCATTCCCTTATATCGTCGCTGACAGAATTCGATTCGGAATATGAGAACAGATATACCTTGTCATCCGTCTCGTTTCCGCAATCCATTTCATACGAAGAATCATCGTCGATAAATGTGTTATGTGTAGTTATTATCGAAGCTTTCTCTCCATCAGAAAACCTGCTGTTATAGAAATCCTCATTGAGCCATCTGCGCAGAGAACAGTTTTCCCATGTGATATCCGTTCTGTTGTTATTATATGGCATTTCTGCAACCGGTCCCTGACAAAGCAGTGTGCAGATACCATCCGCCTTGTCTGTTACATACCAGGTGTATCTGCCGAACGCCACCACATCACCGACTTGCGAATCGGATATCGCTGTCAGCTCGGCATTCTCCTCCGCGGGAGTTCTGTTTATACCCGCCCGGTCAGTATTATCCGCAAACCGGATATTCAAAGCAGGACGGACAGCACCATAGTCATTACCTGAAATATCTCCGCCGGGATCAATTTTTGCATCACTGTTGTTACCTTTGCCAACATATGCTGTATAGTCAGCATTCGCCCCCGGCGACCTCAGCCACCACCACTGATGTTTCATACCATACCAGTAGCCGCAATGTCGAACCTTTTTATCAAGTGAACCGGCCTCTTCCACACTTAGCAGAAAGATATAGTCATCTGTATCATTTCCGCCGGGAGTACCGTATTCACTGTTATCGGGATTGATATTGTGAGTCTTTTCGATCAGTGCTTTTTCCTCTTCCGTGAATGTGTTGTAGAACTTTTCATTAAGCCAGGTTCGCACTGTGGAATCTTCCCATGTACCGGTTGTATGATACCCTGCTTCGTTAAAAGCCATTTTTATCACGGGCTTTTCGCA
>JAILJC010000035.1 GCA_024694965.1 Lachnospiraceae bacterium | reverse complement strand
TTTGGCCTTAAGCTTCTTGTCCGCAGCTTTGTGTGCCGCCTTTGATTCTTCACGCTTCTTCTCAATGCGCTCAGCCTGCGCATCCTGTGATTTTTTCACAACAGCGAAAAAGCTTGCCGTTCCGCCGTCGTTTACCTGGATACCGAAGCCCTTGATCTCGGCTCCGGAAGCCATGAGCTGATCCTTCATCTGCGATAACTGCGATGAAGCACCTGCGATCACCGACTCATATTTCTCGCGGTAATCCTTGTCGGTCGCCATCTTCTCGATCTTTTCCTCATCGATCAGAACGACCGGTTTGTTGGGGTTGGCGTACCTTGCCGCCTGTGCCTTGGCATTCCCGATCTGATCCTTGCTCACAAGGATAAAGTCATACCCGCCGAACTTCTTCTTAAGCTCGTCGTAATACTTCTTACCCTCGTCGGAAAGCTTAGGCTCACCTATGGTCCTGCCGTATTCGTTTTTAGGCGCGGAAACCTTGGTGGATCCACCGGTCTGATACGCGGCTGCAGTTTCATTAACTGCCGATGTGTTGATTGCCATAGTCATTCCTCCTTTGAATTTTTGCTTTGAAATCCTTTTCAAAACAATGGCAATTTATAAGTTACGAAGCCGTAAAATACGGCTTATCATTTATATCGGCATAATTTTACAAAATTTTATACCTTTACCAGAATCAATCGAAGCAAAATGCCACCTTGTCTCAACGTTACTTTTTATCCCCAACTATAGTGGCGGCGATGGCCCTTACAAGTGCGAAGAAGACGCCCGATACCGCCCAGATGATCCAGGTCCTGTCCCATCTCATGGTAAGGAAGCTTACGGCAAGATATACAGCCGTGATCAACAGCCAGTATGCCCTCGTTAAAGGCTCAAGCCTGTCATTGGTCCTTTTGGCCCTTGATGTATAGTCATCCATCTGAAGAAGAATCTTATACGATGTCGTTATCCCGCATATTGCAACAAACATATAAACTCCGCACGCAACCGCAAATAGAAGCAGGCATACCGTCGAGATGATAATGATCTGCGGAAGCTCCATAACGGAACAGATAACAAGAGGTACCACGCCGAGCACACACAGAAGTACACCTGTTACAAGCGCGCGGCTGTTGGTCGGTTCATATTCCTCAAGCCTTGCCCTTGCCATACCATCGACACCGTACTCCGTCTCGAAATCTTCCTTTTCAAGAAATTCATATTTCCTCAGTTTGCCGGAATTGCTGATAAAGAGGTATACTGCAACGCCTATATGGGCAAACAGCGCTATAAGCCCCAGGGCCACAGCTGTTTTTTCATTTATCCCGAATTTTCCGGTCTCGCTTAATCCGGCCAGGAATATAAGGAGCACCGGACAGGTTATGCACAGGAATACGCCGATCCCTATCTTGGGAAGCAATGCCTTCCTTAATTCGATATATTCGTTTGCATCCTCTAAGGATACTTTTGTGACATTGCGCTCGATATCGGATCTTTCCATATAATTGGAAGCGTTTCCTTCGGGCTCGAGTTCATCCTTAAGAAGATAATCCGTGCTCACCCCGAATAATTCGGCAAGCTTTAATATCTTCTGAAGATCGGGTACGCTCTGGGCACCCTCCCACTTGGAAACCGACTGTCTGGAAACCCCAAGCATATCAGCCAGCTCTTCCTGAGACCATCCGTTTTTCTTTCTTTCATTGATTATCTTATCTGCTAAGATCATTTTCATTTCCTTTCTGCCGAAATGCATCCGGCCCTAAGAATCATTCAACCTGCTTGTTCGAACAAGCTGATATTACCATTCGGGTCGGTTGCATTCTATCAAGCAGCCTTTTCAATTTGTCAACCTGCGGTTGCAAATGCGCGTTTTTACTGTAAATAAGGTGCAAAATAAGGTGCCACACACCGTTACAAAATTGTTACGAAACGTAAGGAGCCGAATAGCGGCCCCTTCATTCTTTATTTCGCAGATGCTTAATATCAATATTAACGATAACAATACCGAGGGAAACAAGTACCAATGCCAATAACCCTGTAAGAGAAAAGGCTTCCCTGTTCTCGCCGAGAAATGCGGCAGACAAAAGCACGCCCAGTACGGGGTTCATGAACCCGAGAATAGATACACGGCTCACCGGATTATGCTTTAGGAGGATTCCCCATACGGTATAGGCTCCGGCGGAAATAAAGCCCATATATAACAGGTTTAAAACGCAGCCGGCCCCCGAGAAGACAAGGCTCCCGCCCATAGCCCATCCTACGATAAAAAGGATGATACCGCCTATGAAAAACTGGTATCCGCTGAGTACCACCGGGTCCTCATCCTTTGAAAATATCTTGATGCAGCATCCCGACAGGGCATAAAAAATATCGGCAGTGAGCATTGCGCCCTCTCCCGCAAGCGTGATGCCCGGCCCGGATGTAAAGGACGACGCACCGCCCAGGATAAGCACTATGCCTGCAAATCCGACAATGCATCCGGCAAGCTTTTTAACTGTCATCTTCTCCATCCTGAATACAAAAACCGCCATAACTATCGTCAGGAAGTTACCTGCGGCATTTATGATCGAGCCCCTTACGCCGGTCGTATGCGCAAGTGCCATAAAGAAGAAAAAATACTGTCCTACAGTCTGAAAGCATGAGAGGAGCAATATCCGCGCGCCGGAAGTCTTTTTGGGGATAAGGAACCTGCGGTTTATGGCGGAGCAAAAGACTATCACCATAAGTCCGGCAATAACAAACCTCGATCCGGCAAGCATTATACGCGAGGCGGTGTCATCCGCGCTTATATCAAAGATCTTATATGCGATTTTGATCGCCGGCGTTGCACTTCCCCATAGAATGCAGCAGAACAGCGCCGCTGCAAAAGTCACGGGAAACCACGCCCATAAATTACCCTTTTTCATTATAATCTCATCATCATTTACTTTCGTATTATTGCCAGCCGCCGCCTGTCAACACTCCCTTATAATCCACCTCTTTCTGTACTAAGGTGCCACACACTGTTACAAAATTGTTACATCGATTAAAAGTGCCGCACACCGTTACGCTATCTCCCGGTGGCAAAAGAACCGTCCCCGTGCCAAAAAGTGCCGCACACCGTTACGCTATCTCCCGGTGGCAAAAGAACCGTCCCCGTGCCACCGTCATCCGCCAACAACCTTCCGTATCTCTCCATCCCCGGCGCCGGGAAAGGCTTCTTTTATCCGCCGCACAATCCTGTCACGGCTCTCCTCGGGCGTTTCATTGTAGGCAGCGGTCACAGCCTCATATCCCCATATGGCCTCTGGCGGGAGCAGCACCGATACCGGCATGCCGTATTCCTCACCCCGCTTGTTCACTCTCCTGTGAAAGTCAGCTATCACCAGGTATGTCTGCATCTGAAGTCCGGTGATCGTGCCCGGGTAATTCTTCTCCCCGCCTTTACAAAATCCCGCCTTCTTTTTAAGTTCGGTCGACAGGATCTGCTCATCAGGGAAAGTCATATCTCCGTCCTCATCCCTGCCCGTAAGGAAGTCCATGATCTTCTTCTCCCTGCGGCTTGCAAGCCCATCCTCATAGCGAGAGTCAAAATCATATCCGTTCCGCCTGTAATTAACAAAATAAGGCAGCCACTCAAGGCTTATGAACCCCGCCTTCTGAGCAAAGAACTTGCCGTATGCGACCTGATGACCGGAGGCTATGATCTCCCTCCACTCCCAGGGATCTTCATCACGTATTCCGGTCCACCAGTAATCCGGAGATACATGCTCTTCCGCAGAAAATCCCTCCACTCCGTTTGCAAACAGAGGAAGGAATCCCACTTCATTTATCCAGTTTATAAGCTCCTGCCATGAACGGATCCTGTAAGGATCGTTCCATGAAAGTCCGCGCATGATCCAAACACCGTCTTCTACAGCCATAAGTAAACCCACCCTCGCCGTCTAAAAATATTTATCATACACGATAGATTGCTGACAGGCATTTACCGTATCGGTACCCGGCACCTATCCGGGTAATCTGTAACATTTTCGTATCGGTACCCGGCACCTATCCGGGTAATCTGTAACATTTTCGTAACGGTACCTGGCACCTATCGGTCATCCGGCACCTATCGATGGCGCCTATAGACATCTCAGCTTATCGCATCAGTGAACTGATGCCAGTATCCGGTTATGTATTCAGGAGGATAATCGCCATTAAGATATCTGATTATTTCATCAACCTCATCATCCAATTCTTTTTCCACAACCTTTTTATCCTTATTCTTAGGATCAAGGAAAGTCAGCTTTATAAGATTCATTATGCTCTTGATATAATCAAGTGCCGGATCTTCCTTTATGGCTCCTGACATAAATCTCTCATGGTCGTCCACAAGCCGTTTTACCTCGCCGTCTATATTTGATAACTGCTCAAACAGAGTCATCGTATTCCATATTCTTGCATCCATAAACCCATCTCCCTTAATATATCCATTCGATGAGTATATCCTTCAATTCCTCTATGATATTCTCATCGGTTAAAGGTCTTCCGTATCCGATACCAAGCAACCGGTTCTGTTCTATATTGGGATGGGCCTCCCACACTATATGGTTCTTTAAAGTATCGTGGTCATCTATTATAATATCTCCACCAAATATATCAGTGGGATTCGATCCATCATCATACAGTTCATACTCCATTTCTATATGAAATGAACTATCGGCAGCCACGACCCTTCGTGCCCTGTCTATACAAAACTTGATCCTGTCACGATAATGCTTTTCTCCCTTATCAACAAGGTTCCTGAGTGATGTTCTCTCCTTCAGTACCATCCGCACATACTCCTTTCAATTCCCACAGGCAGAATCACCCGTGCCACCCCATAAATAACGGGAGAGTCAAGGAACCTGTCCCCGTGACTCCCCCGTTACTTTCCTGTCACTGACTTTATTTCACTTACTTAAAATACCTGTCAAGCAGGCCCTTTAATGCCTTGCCGTGCCTTGCCTCATCCCTGGCCATTTCATGGACTGTATCGTGGATGGCATCAAGGTTATTCTTCTTAGCGCAGGCTGCAAGGTCGAACTTACCCTGTGTAGCGCCGAACTCGCAGTCAACACGCCACTTAAGGTTCTCCTTGGTGGATGCCTTCATGTTGGCTTCAAGGTCCTCGCCGAGGAGCTCAGCGAACTTAGCTGCATGCTCGGCTTCCTCG
>JAILJC010000012.1 GCA_024694965.1 Lachnospiraceae bacterium | reverse complement strand
GCAATCGATATTATATCACAGATTCCTTACCTTGAAATCCCTTTCCGCCTCCCTTTTCATATCTTTTTTCGCTATATCCTGCCGTTTGTCATACAGCTTCTTACCCTTGGCAAGACCTATCTCAACCTTCACAAGGCTGCCCTTTAAATACACCTGGAGCGGCACTATGGTATAACCCTGTTCGGTTATCTTGCCGGCCAGCTTTCTTATCTCGGACCGGTGCAGCAGAAGCTTCCTTGTACGCAGCGGATCCCTGTTGAAAATGTTGCCCTTCTCATAGGGACTTATGTGCATGCCCACAATGTAGACCTCACCGTTCTCGATCCGAATATAGGATTCCTTTACGCTGCACTTTCCCATCCTCAAAGACTTTATCTCGGTCCCGAAAAGAGAAATGCCCGCCTCGTACTTATCCTCTATAAAGTATTCATGGTAAGCTTTTTTATTGTTAGCTATAAGCTTAAATGAAGAATCACCCTTTGCCATTTAAAATACCTCTATCATCCTCACGCAAGATCAAAATCCACGGCCCTTATCGCCATATCAACTCCGCTCACGCACACATACACCTGCTGCCCGAGCACATACTTTTTGCCTGTCCGCTCACCGACAAGCTCGCATGCATCCTCGTTATAATAAAAATAGTCACCCTCAAGCTTTGAGATATGCACCAGCCCCTCGACCGTATTTTCAAGTTCGACGTATATACCCCAGTCGGTCACACCCGAGATCACGCCTTCAAATATTTCGCCTATGTGATCCTGCATGAACTGCGCCTTCTTAAGCTTGTCGGTCTCACGCTCCGCTTCCTGAGCCAGGCGTTCCCTGCTGCTTGAACGCTTAGCCACCCCGGGGAGAATCTTTTCGTAGTGTTCCTCGCGGGACGCCTTAAACTTTCCGCTTAAGACCTCCTTAATTATCCTGTGGACCTGGAGGTCGGGATAACGCCTTATCGGTGATGTAAAATGACAGTAGTACTTGCAGGCAAGTCCGAAATGCCCGCTGCACTCGGTCGAATAACCGGCCCGCTGCATCGACCTTAAGGCCAGTGAACTGATGACCGCTTCCCCCGGCGTACCCTTTATCTTTTCAAGGAGCCTTCGTATCTCAACCGGCTTAACCCTGTCATTTTTAACCTTTAAGCTTATCCCCCGGTTGCATACAAAGCCTTCGAGCTTCCTGATCTTTTCGGGATCGGGATTCTCATGTACCCTGTAAACAAACGGTACCGCTTCATCAAAGAAATGCTCCGCCACGGTCTCGTTTGCAGCCAGCATAAAGTCCTCTATGAGCCTTGTTGCACTGTTACGCTCCCTCGACATTATGTCAACCGGACGACCATCTTCACCGATCACTATCTTTGATTCTTTAAGGTCAAAATCGATCGCTCCGCGTTTACGGCGCTTCTCCCTAAGTATCCCGGCAAGTTCATCCATCAAAAGGAACATCGGCACCAAGTCCTTATATTCCTCCATAAGCGACTCATCATGCTCCTCTATTATACCGTTGACCGCGGTATATGTCATCCTTGCATCCGTTCTTATCACACTTTCGGCGATCTTGTGGTCCAAAAGGTTGCCTGCCCTGTCAAATGTCATGATACAGCTTAATGTAAGCCTGTCCACCCCGCCGTTTAGCGAACATATCCCGTTGCTTAACCTGTGCGGGAGCATCGGGATTACCCTGTCAGCAAGATACACGCTCGTACCGCGCTTGAGGGCTTCCTTATCAAGTGCCGAGTCCTCCCTTACATAATGAGTAACATCGGCGATGTGGACACCAAGAACGTATTTATCGCCGTCCATATAAAGGCTCACGGCATCATCAAGGTCCTTTGCCTCCTCAGAGTCGATGGTGACCATCTTTATATCCCGAAGGTCGAGCCTTGAGCGCATATCGTCCTTTAATACTTCATCCGGGACCCTTTCGGCCTGCTTCATTACCTTTTCGGGAAATTCGACCGGCAGCCCGTAACCTTTTACTATCGATAATACATCGACTCCCGGGTCATTGACGTGACCAAGTATCTCGATGATCCTGCCCTCGGGACTCTTTATAGAGCTTCCGGGATCCGTAAGCTCGACAACGACCTTATGGCCGTCCATCGCACCCATAGATCTCTCGACAGGTATGAAGATATCACGGGTCATTTTCCTGTCATCGGGTACCACGAAGCCGTAATGGGTCTTTGCCTTGTCGAAGGTACCTACGATAACTCCGGGCAGTTCATCCGCCCCTTCATCCTTATCCCTCTTATCCTCCTTAAGCGAATACTTGCCGCGCTTCGAGATTTCGATCCTGCCTTCGCTTACCAGTTCATTAAGTATGTCGGATAGCTCGTCCCTGTCCTTGCGGGAAACCTGCAGCAATACGGCAAGTTCCTTTTCCTTCATCGGGACATACTGCTTATCTTCCATGAGCTTAAGGAGCATCTGTTTTCTTGATTCTCTTTTACCGTTATGTTTTTTCTTTCCTGTTTTCTTCTGTTTCATGATAATAATGAACGCCCTTAAGTAACCTTAAGGGCGCTTTGGTCAATACTGATATTACGATGAACGGTTTCCTTACTAGAAACGCTTCATGTTAAGCAGAACCGCAAATAACATAAATGCGATCGCAAGGATCCTCGTGAACAAAACGAGCTTGCCTTCCATCGAACGTCCCTTATTCTTACCCCAGTATGTTTCAGCGGCACCGCTGATCGCACCGAGACCTGCCGACTTACCTTCCTGTGCAAGTACGATGGTCGATAATGCCAGACATACCAATATAAATACAACCGTCAAAATTGTCCTTAACATTTAATTCCTCCCGGGCCTTATTAACTGCCCTTCAAATAATCATAACTATCCTGCGCGACTCACGCGCCTAAATATAATAGCATAGCAAAAGCACAATTTCAAGTACTTTTTAGCCTCCGAGATATGCCTTACGAACCATGTCGTTATGCAGAAGCTCCTTACCGGTTCCGTTTGCTATTATCCTTCCGGTTTCAAGCACGTAACCCCTGTGTGCCACGGACAGGGCCATCTGTGCATTCTGCTCGACAAGGAGTATCGTAGCGCCTTCTGAATTAAGCCTTTCTATTATCTCAAATATCTGCTCGACAAGGATGGGCGCAAGTCCCATAGAAGGCTCATCAAGCATAAGGATCTTCGGATGCGACATAAGCGCACGGCCCATCGCAAGCATCTGCTGCTCACCGCCCGAAAGCGTACCGGCGACCTGCTTATACCTTTCCTTAAGCCTTGGGAACAGATCGTATATCTTTTCAAGATCATCTTCCAGAGTCGTAGGGTCGTTGGTATAGGCTCCCATCTCAAGGTTCTCGCGCACCGTAAGCTGCTGGAAAATGCGCCTTCCTTCGGGGCACAGCGCCATTCCCTCGCTTACTATCTTATGGGCCGGTGTTCCGGTAAGCAGCTTGTCGTTAAGCTTAACATCACCCGAACGCGGCTTTAAAAGTCCGGCAACCGTATTAAGGGTAGTCGATTTTCCGGCTCCGTTCGCTCCTATAAGAGTTACTATCTCGCCCTCGTTCACTTCAAAGGAAATGCCCTTGATCGCATGGATGCTGCCGTAATAAACATGCAGTTCATTTACGTTAAGAAGTGCCATATTATGATTCCTCCTTCCTGCCCCCGATCATTGCATCGGGGGATGCAAGATGTCCAGTGGACATCTGTTCTGCATCCGGCTTTGAGGCATCAGAGGAATCCGGCAGGGTTCCTTCCTTCTCCCCGCCATTGATACTGCCGCTGCCCAAATAGGCCTCGATAACCTTGGGATTGTTCTGGATATCATTGGGGGTACCTTTTGCGATTATCTCACCGAAGTTAAGCACCGCAATAGACTCGCATACTCCCATAACAAGGTTCATGTCATGCTCTATAAGAAGGATGGCTATCTTAAATTCATCCCTGATCTTCTCTATGTTTTCCATGAGCTCACTTGTCTCCGAAGGGTTCATTCCCGCTGCGGGCTCATCAAGCAGCAAAAGCTTGGGTCCCGTGGCAAGTGCACGTACTATCTCAAGACGGCGCTGCGCACCGTAAGGAAGGGAACCGGCTATATAGCCTGCCATGTCCTGCATATCGAAGATCGACAAAAGCTCCATTGCCTTATCATGCGCCTTCTTCTCCTCCTTCCAGTACTTGGGAAGCCTGAAAACGCCTGTGGGCATATGATATTTGATGCTGTTATGTAAACCAATCTTAACGTTATCCTCAACGGTAAGCTTGTCAAACAGCCTTATATTCTGAAAAGTCCTTGCGATACCGGCCTGGTTCACCTGTATCGTGTTCATTCCGTGTGTGTCCTTGCCGTCAAGAAGTATGGTGCCCCTGGTGGGCTCATACACCTTGGTGAGCAGATTGAACACTGTAGTCTTTCCCGCACCGTTGGGGCCTATAAGGCCTGCTATCTCGGTAGGGCTTATACCGATATTGAACTCATTAACTGCGGTAAGTCCGCCGAAATCGATGCCAAGGTGCGAAACCTCAAGCATTAGCGGCTTATCCTTATCCCTTTCGGGCACGAAATTGGGGCTCGGCAGCTGGACGAGCTTTATATCCTTGTTGCTCATACTACACCCCCTCCTTCCGTGTCAGTTTATATAACTTTTTGATACGGCTCCG
Organism: Lachnospiraceae bacterium; assembly: GCA_024694965.1. Lineage (GTDB taxonomy): Bacteria > Bacillota > Clostridia > Lachnospirales > Lachnospiraceae > UBA2868. The sequence goes on along the minus strand of JAILJC010000012.1, from coordinate 5,205 downwards.
TATAAATACCATTGCCTTCTCGTTATTTGTAATGAGCATAACGAGGATCAGCACGATGGCGTAAACAAGCATCCTGTAATCCTGGAACTGGCGCAGAAGCTCCGGAAGAACGGTAAGCAGTGCCGCGGCTATTATGGAACCGCGCAGGTTACCGATACCGCCGAGTACCACGAATACGAGTATCAGGATGGATGTGTTAAAGTCAAATTTCTTGGGTACCACGGTCGAATAATTAAGTGCATACAGCGCTCCCGCGGAGCCTGCCATCGCGGCCGAGGTAACAAAGGCCATCAGCTTATACTTGGTAACCGGGATACCGCAGGCCTCGGCTGCTATCCTGTTATCCCTGATAGCGGCTATGGCACGTCCCGGACGCGAATTAACGAAATTCTGTATATAGAAAAGCACAAGCAGTATAAGCACGATGCCTATAAAAAAGGTGGACAGTTTGGTGATCCCGAGTGCACCCATAGGGCCCGACAGGATTGTTCGTCCGCCCGGATTAAGATGCAGTGAAGGCTCATCCTTAAGCGAAAAATGAAGTCCCTTATCATCCAGTCCCACATAAAGGCAGTTAAGCACGTTCTTTATTATCTCACCGAAAGCAAGCGTGACTATGGCAAGGTAATCGCCGCGCAGCCTTAAAACCGGGATACCGATGACTATGCCCGCAATAGCTGCGACAAAAGCGCCTATGATGAGTGCAAGTATGAGCCTGAGCGTTCCGTTTGTAACAGTTCCCGACAGGCTGTTTGCAACAACCACGCCGGTGAAAGCTCCGACCGACATAAATCCCGCATGACCCAAGCTCAGTTCACCCGAAATACCCACCACAAGGTTTAACGAAAGCGCCATGATTATATAGGCACAGATAGGGATAAGCTGTCCCTTTAAGGAACTTCCCAGGCTTCCCGTTGCCGAGAGTGTCTGGAATACGATAAAGAATATTATTATTATGCCGTAATTTATAAAGGCGGACCTGGTCTGTTTACTAAATCTCTTCATTGTTTTCTCCTGCCATCGGGTAATGCCCCCTCATATTCATTCGGCGGCCAATCGTCGGGATCATGCTGAATTATGCTTCGCATAATGATCCCTCCTATACTTTCTCGGCCATCTTCTTGCCAAGAAGGCCGGTCGGCTTGACTATGAGTACGATAATGAGCACGGCAAAAACGATGGCATCCGAAAGCTGTGTCGAAATATAGGCCTTTCCGAAAATCTCGATGATACCAAGAAGGATGCCTCCGAGCATTGCACCCGGAATAGAACCTATGCCGCCGAAAACGGCTGCCGTGAAAGCCTTGATACCGGGCATTGCGCCCGTAGTCGGCATAAGTGTCGGATATGCGGTACACAAAAGTACGCCCGCGATCGCGGCCAGTCCCGAGCCTATGGCAAATGTCATCGAAATGGTAGCATTAACATTAATGCCCATAAGCTGCGCAGCGCCCTTATCCTCGGATACTGCCCTCATGGCTTTACCGAGTTTCGTGCGTGTCGTAAACAGCGTCAGGATTATCATGATAACGATACATGCGATTATAGTAACGATCGCAACTGATGATATCTGTATATCACCGATAACTACGTTAGGAAGGTTCACCATATTGGGAAAAGCCTTGGGGTTTGACGACCATATAAGGAGCGCCATGTTCTGCAGGAAGTACGAAACACCTATTGCGGTAATAAGTACCGCAAGCGAACTTGCATCCCTGAGCGGTTTATACGCCAGACGCTCGATGAGTATACCAAGCATGGTGCATACCGTCATCGCAAAAAGAACCGACGGTATTACCGGCCATCCCAAATACGAGGTCGAGCAAAAGGCCATATAACCTCCTATCATTATTACATCGCCATGGGCAAAATTAAGCATCTTGGCTATACCGTAAACCATGGTATAGCCAAGTGCTATTATCGCATACACGCTGCCCAGACTGATTCCGTTGATCAGATATGAGAGCATAGCTCACTCCTCCTTGATCGCTTTGCGTATGTTTACAGAATTAGAGTCCTACGTATACTCCATCCTTTATAACTACGGCCTTGGGAGCCTTGTTTACTTCACCGTTAGCGGTCCAGGTCATGCCTTCACCCGTGATACCGTCAACCTTGAAATTAGGATCTGCGAAAACCGAAACGAGGATGTCGCAGATATCCTTGTTTGACTTACCAGTAACATCAAGACCGCCGTTCTTTGATGCGTAGTACTTGAGAGCCTCGTAAATAGCGTAAGGGCAGTCATATCCGTCAGCCGCAAACTGGATGGGAACTTCCTTGAAGCTCTCCTGGTACTTGGTAACGAAGTTAACTGTCTTCTCATCCTTTGCATCGGCAGAGAAAGGTGTGAGGAGCATTACGCCCTCGGCAAGCTTCGTATCGAAGCCTTCAAGACCTAAGATACCGTCCATACCGTCAACGCCGAACATGGGAACCTTGTATCCCATAGCATCAGCCTGCTGAAGAATGAGTGATGCAGGTGTATAGTAGATAGGCAGGAAGATAAGGTCAGCGCCTGCCTTCTGTGCGTCCGTAAGCTGTACTGAGAAGTCATTTGCGGTATCATCCGTAAATGTGGTCGTTGAAACAACCTCAAGTCCTACCTCGGCAGCCTTGGCACTGAATGTCTGGTAGATACCCGTTGAATATACATCCGAGTTGTTGTAGATGATTGCAACCTTGCTTCCAAGGCCGTTGTCCTTGATGTACTGAGCCGAAGCGGAACCCTGGTTGGGATCCGAGAAGCAAAGCTGGAAAATATTGTCACCCTGCTCGGTAACCGAAGTAGCCGATGCAGAAGGTGTAAGCATGAACATACGGTCACTGTTACCCTCGGCAGCTACCGCAACACAGGGTGTAGTGGTAACGCAGCCTACGATAGCCTGAACCTTCCAGTCCTTAAGCTTGTTATAAGCATTAACCGACTTCTCGGCATCATGCTCGTCATCTTCGGGCTGATATTCCATCTTAAAGCCTGTTCCGAGTGCATTGATCTCATCAACAGCGATCTTTGTACCGTTGTTTACGGCACTTCCGTAAAGAGCTGCCGCTCCGGTAAGGGGACCGATCATACCTACCTTCAATGTTCCGGTAAGCTCGCCCGAACCTGTTGCCTGTGCAGAATCACCTGCAGGCGCAGCCGTATTTGCCGCACCGCTGCATGCCGTAAGAGAAAGCACCATGGCAGTGCTGAGCATCAATGAGATAAGTTTCTTTTTCATAATAAACTCCTCCTTAAACCTAAACTCCTTAAAAAAGACGGCGGTTCACGCAGGAACCGCCCTTAGTATCGTTATGATTATACGTATAAAGTGCTGGAAATGTCAAGGGTTATATAAAAATTCACACGTCAACTCCACTAGGTTCGACAATACCTCACCAAGTGTCGTTGACTGGTTCGCACTAGGCTCGTAAAATACCTCGCCAAGTGCTCTACACACAAAAAAGCCGGGGTGGGAGGCCCGGCTTTTTTGTGTAACATGTATTGTTATAGGATGATAAGATTTCATCTCATATTGGTCAACCTGCGACATAACGAACCCTTGCAGCTAGTCCGGCAATCCACCCTCCTAAGTCAAGGTCAGGCTTAACACCAAACTCACACTCCACCGCTCTCCTAAGACAAGGTCAAACAGCTTCGATAAACTTACGGATCCGGCAACTGGCTATCTTCCTAAAGCCCCTAACGCAGCAGCTAAACCACGATCGCGGCTTTGGGATAAGACCCTATAGCTTTGCGTCCTTACCTTTCGATAAGTTTGCCAATATTCAATTCATCTTATGGTCTTATTATATCATCATATTCCGGGAAGTCAACACTTTTTATCACATTTCTCATCTAAAATGACACTTTTGTTAATTCTGCATATTGTATATGGCATTTATGTATCTTTTCAGATACATTATTTGTCAGTTATGCATACATATGTGACGCGCAATCCCTATCGGCAGGTCAGGAAAGCTTCCTTTCCTTGCCCGGGATCGTATCAATAAAGATACCTGTCAAGGAATATGCCATGAACAAAAAACCTTGTCTTGTTTGAACCGCTGCCGGAGCATGTTACGAGTGTTATGCTCGGCTGTTCCTCATCGGGTTTTGCCTCGCATTCCGCCATTGAGTAATCCATCGCATTCCTTATATACTGACGGTATTCCTTAATGTTCTGAGCGGAATTGTACATGCTGCTGTCCTTCTTATCTATGTAATAGGCATAGACCTGATACCGGTATATACCGTCCTCAAGGAACATATAAATATACGGATCGTTCTTTACAAGTGACGGATCCTTTCTGAGCTTTCTCAGATTACCGAACATGGAACCGTTTTTCATCGCATGACCGTATACAAAAGTGTTGAACATTGTAAAGTCGGCCTTGTCCTGGCAGTCAATAAAAAGGCACCCTGCAAAATTAGGCTTATTCTCGAATGTATTATGCAGATAATACTCATTATCGGCACCCTGCACCACAGGATAGGATATGCCCGCACTTCCGACATAAAGCCAGCCTACGTAATCCCTGTTCTTATCCTTAAGGGACTTATGGTCTATCTCCATGTCCGGAAAGTCACTTCTGTTGGGATTATTCTTAAATTCCCTTACTTCCTCTTCTTCTTTTTTATCATGGGCATCCGTATGCTCACCCTGCGTATCATCCGATACGGCCAGGTTTTCGATCTGCGCGTATTCCTGCTCGCCCTTTTTATACTGTATGGTGGTTGTTATCATAAGCGTCGCGGTCACAACTATTCCGATTAGCGCGACAATGATTATGACCGTCCTTACCTTATTGCTCATATACTACCTCCAAAGCGAGTCAGACGGAACCGTCCCTGCCGACTCATTTTTGTGAAGAAGCCGGCGGGTCAGACCTGCCGGCTTCTTGCTTATTAACTGATCAATTCATTGATCGATCTTTGATCTTTATTCGGTGCTCTTTTTCTTTTTGCTTACGAGCATCCATACGATGGTTCCGATGCATGCGAGCATCAATGCCATCCATAGTGCTATTGCACTTGCATCACCCGTTGCAGGACCTACCCTCGTTCCGAGTACGCCGCCCTTAGGAGAACTCTTGACACCAAGCACACCCTTTTCAAATCTTTCACCAAGAACTCCGCCTTCCTGCTTAGGATCGTTAACGACATCGCCGACATCGATCGTCCTGCCGGAAGTTGAAGCATCAACAGTGAATGTATAAACA
>JAILJC010000004.1 GCA_024694965.1 Lachnospiraceae bacterium | reverse complement strand
GGTGATTATGAACAGTCCCTCAGGCTTTGACTCTCCAAGTTGCAGGGCGTTCCTTAAATCGATAGCCGTGATCATTGTTTCACGCGGCATGAAAATGCCCTCAATACTCGGATGCGAATTGGGTACCGGAGTAACCCCCTGATAAGGGATGATCTCGTTTATCTTCGCAACATTTATTCCGTATGAATTATCCCCGAGCTTAAATTCAAGTATTTCCAGCTCGTTTGTACCGTTTTCCAGCAGTATCTTTGTGTCCATAACATCACCTCATCATAATATTGACCTTGGGAATACCGACATACGGCAGACCGCAAAAGCCTGAACATAGTATAACATATCTTATCACAAAAATACACAAAAATGCAAAAAATCCTACAAATTTTCTGTATATTTTGTCAATTTGTCCTCATCGGCCGTCAAGGTATCTTACTTTCTCGTATTCGCGGGACAATTCAGTGAAACTTTCCCCGGCCTTTCCGGGGTGGTTATAAAGCAGGTCATCCAACCGTTCCGCAGGCGTATGGCTTGAAAGAAACGGGTAACCGCCCCTCCGCAGGTGCTCGACCTCTCTTTTGTATCTGCGCCTTACCCTGTCGCGGTATGTTGTGGGAAACAGCCCCTTTTTTTTCGCACCGCGGCCTTTTTTTACAAACATCCATTCACGCCTTTCCGTATGATCTCCGTAATCAACGCTTTTCACATCATAACCGTACCTGTAAAAGTACATCATGAAAAACCTTATGACTGCTTTAAGTACGCAATAAACAATAAAGACGATAAACAGTGCGGAAAGCACCTTTTCAAGTGCTAAAAGTGCCGTCACGACCCATTCGGGAACAGATCCAAGGGCCTGCGGCATACTAAACTCCCCTTCCGCAACAGCCTCCGCTTCTTCAGCTGTTCCTTTGGGAAGGAGCATTATCAAAAAAGTCACCAGCCTGCCCAGACAATTACCGATAAACTTTAAAAGCCGGACAAGCATCCCTGAAAGCATCTCGGACTGCAAAATAAACATCCCGGCAATAAAACATATGACAAGCGGGATGACGAGCCTTAAGTTGACCTTAAGCATCTCGTAGACACTGCCGCTGTCGTATTCTGCCGCGTTAAGTGCATATTTCATTCCGTTTTCAAGATAGGTCCTGAGGAAATATGCACCCAGAAAGAGGATACCGCTTACATAGGCAAGCTTTGCAAGGGAATCCGCGCCCCTGTATGATGCATAAGCAAAAACACACGCAAACCCCAGGGAAAGCGCAGGATGCACGGGCAAAAAACTGCGCACCTCGCCCGAACTCCAGAATACAATGTCAGCCACCGTAAAGCTTATAAGGATCACAAACAGCATGACTTTTGACTGGATCTTATACGGAATAAGAATGACCGCCGCCGCGAGCAAAACATGCAGCAAAAGATATACCGGCAGCCTGTGGATGTATACCCTCAAAAGATATGAACAAAGGACTAAAAGGCATAATGACACATGAAAAACATACGAAGACTCAAGCCCCGTTATAAAATGCAGGTACTCAAACCCCGTTATGAACAAAAGCGATGTCATAAGATTGTTGAGCCATTCCGAGCCCAGCATATACCTTCTTCTAAGCATTGGTCACCGTCCATTTGATGATGCTCTTGTCACCCGAGGCAGTAAGCTTGGGTGTGACCGTACTGTACTCGGGGATTATCCATGATATATTGATCCCGGCATTTTTAAAAGTGCCGTAAGTATCGATAAGGTCCTGTTTCCTGTAGTTTGATATGATTATATATTCGGTATCGTCATATCTGTTCCTCTCAAGCAGTTCCTTAAGCAGCGGGGCAAATTCCGCAGGTTTGTCGCCCCGGATAAGCCTTGCAAGGGATATCTCGATATTCCTTAAGTGCTTTAAATCCGCACCGGCTTCAATAGTGATGAGATTACCGTTTAAAATATCGCAGCCGTTTGACTTAAGAGCGACCGGGATATGTTTCTCGATAAAGAATGCCGCAAGCGTTGCCGCTATCCTTATCTCCTCCTCGAGGAATACGTCCTCATGCCATTTTATGTGGCATTCGGCATTTACGCATATGGCAACCTTTCGAGTAAATGTAGTGTTGAACTTATTAACCCTGAGTTCCCCCGATGCAGCAGAGGCCTTCCAGTTTATCCTGTTTACAGGATCATATGACTGGTATTCCCTTATCCCGGCAAATTCAAACGGATCCTCGTTTTTCCTTATCCTGTCAACGATATTGCCGGTAAGTTCCTTAGCAGTGACCGGGAAGCTTTCAAGCCCGATACGTCCCGGAAGCACACATACAGCAGCCTCATGCTCATAGGTTTTAAGCATCATTCCCGTAAGGAACAGGTCCTTGCATACCACATCCATCCCGTTCATGCGGTAATATCCGCGTTTTGTGCACTTAAAGGAATAGGTCCTTGTTATCTTACGGTAGGGAAGCATCGAATAATAGTCATTACGGTAGTACTGGTCGGTAACGGCCGAATTATCCTGCTTAGTAAACTCAAAGCTTCTGGTTATGGCAAACTTCACCTGTACTACGGGCAACGGAAGAAACTTGCCGTTTACTATCGTTTCGATAAGCTCGTTCCCGTCGCCTTCGCGCACTATCGGCTCCGCAAAGTCAATGTCTATCTTAAGCCCCCTGTCCCACAGCCTTTTATAAAGATAAAGCTGGAGGAGAAACAGAGCCGCTCCGACAAAAAGGGCAATGAACAGTTTCATCGCTTTCTCCAATCCTCCGAAGGGACTTCGATAAGGCCAAGTATCTCGTTAATTATCCTGCACTTTGTTTCCATGCCGCTTCCCTGATATGCCATTATCCTGTGGGAAAGCACCATTGGAGCCAGGTACTTGATATCGTCCGGCAGTACATGATTGCGGCCGCAGATAAAGGCATATGCCCTGGCGGCACGGGAGAGCCACAGTGTTCCCCTGGGGCTGACGCCCATCTGTACCGGTGCATGGTTCCTGGTCTTTTGTACGATGTTAACAAGATAGCTCTTTAAGTCATCGTGCATATAAACATTACCCGCAAGCTCTCTTATCATGTTAATGTCATTTAAATCACAAACGGCCTCCGTCTTTTCAGCCATCTTCCTCTCTTCTATCGTTTCAAGCATCTTAAGCTCTTCTTCGGGGCTTAAGGTACCCATGGACAGATGCATGATGAACCTGTCAAGCTGTGCTTCCGGCAGTGGAAATGTTCCGGCTGTCTCAACCGGGTTTTCGGTGGCAAGGACAACGAAGGGCTCCTTTAAAGCATAGGTGCACCCGTCGACCGTTACCTGGCGTTCCTCCATGGCTTCCAAAAGCGCGGACTGGGTCCTCGGAGTTGCCCTGTTTATCTCATCCGCGAGGAGAATGTTGGTAAACACGGGGCCCCTTACGAATTCAAATTCCGCCTTGTTCCTGTTGTATATGCTTACCCCTGTTATATCAGCGGGAAGCAGATCGGGCGTGAACTGTATCCTTGCAAAATCACCCTTTATGCTTGCAGCGATGAGCTTCGCCATAAGCGTCTTC
>JAILJC010000223.1 GCA_024694965.1 Lachnospiraceae bacterium | reverse complement strand
ATAGAATATCAATTTGTTGAGTGTAAGATCGATAGAAGGAACAATGAAAGGAAATGATGAAATGAACATGTATTTAAGATCACGTAATACGGCTTTGGTTACAGCAGCCATTCTTACAGCGGCCATCTCCCTTACGGGATGTAAAAACGATGGCCCGCGTGCAAGCATTATGGATGATTCAAATGAAGTATCGTCTTATTCGGATACTTCAGAGAGCACCGATACCGGCAACGATTTAAATACGGACATAGATCTTGATTCTCTCAACAAATCGATCGACGCGATAAATAATCTTAAATTTGATACGGGCTCCGGTACAAACACTGATACAAACTCAGCAAACAATGATACGGAAAACGATACAGCTCAGGCAGGTGATTCTTCCGAAAGTACAAAGGATGAGCCTTCGGGCAAAAAAACAGTATACAGTTTCACCGATGTTTACGCTGACGGAAACGACCTGACTCTCATCCCGAACGGCGGCATGAACGCCTCAACGGTTTTATACGCCGGAAAAGACCTTAAGGGATTCCTCGACTATATCGATTCGGATGTTTTGGAAAAAGGCCGTACGATCAACAGGGATTTCTTTTATGACATGCTTGCCGTCATGATGGTTGACAAGGATTTAAGTTCGGATCCCGACAGCATTGAAAAGAACCTGATCATGTCACTTGCCATGGCCAATAATTTTCACGATACGGATGTTACTATAAACGACTGCTATCTTAATGCAACCAATGCAGCCGAGTACAGGTATCATGTGACCGCATACGGCAAAGATGATACATGGGTCGTTAATTACAGGGATCGTACCATGTATATGAATGACGGCAAAACGGAATATGTGTCCGGGATGTTCAAGGACGAATACCTTGCAGTGTGGATGGTAGCCATAGAGGATTATTACGGTTTGGTATTTAAAGGATGAGCAACTAAAAACTCCGTAGCCAAAACTCAGGTCAACCCATCCCCTCCTCCTTAAGGAGAAGCTTATATACAGTAAACCTCATCGTCGTATAGCTTGCTATGCCGCCGATCACGTTTGATATTGGCTCTGCAAGGAATACACCGTCAACTCCAAAACCTATATAAGGCAGAATCAATGTAAGCGGAACCACTATGAAGGCTTTTCTCAGTAAAGAGAAAAAGATCGCATGCCCGGCATCACCGAGGGCCTGAAATGTGGACTGTCCCGCAAACTGGAACGCCATAAATACAAATCCGAAGAAATATACCTTAAGCGCTCCTATCCCGGCATCCAGCATCATGGCATCATCGGAAAACATCCTGAACCAGAAATGCGGTACTGCTATGACAAGAAGCCAGGCAAGCGTGGTATATACTGCACCGAGCACAGTATTGAAATTAATACCTTCCCTGGCCCTTTTATATGACTTTGCTCCGTAATTGTAACTTATCACAGGCTGTGCCCCGCCTATGATTCCGGTTATCGGCAGCATGAATATTTCCCTGACTGAATTGGCGACAGTCATTATACCTACATACAGATCCCCGCCGTATATCTGCAGGGTCCTGTTGCATACTATCTGTACAGCGCAGTTGGTTCCCTGCATTATAAAATTCGACATCCCCAGTTTCGTGATATCAGCTATTATCTTTCTGTCAAAGGAGATGTTTTTTGCCTTAAGAGGCACCACTGCCTTATCTCCCGTTATGAATCTTATAACCCACAATGCCGAAATAAACTGGCTTATTACAGTTGCCAGTGCGGCGCCGCGTACACCCATCCCAAATGCAAAAATGAACAAAGGATCCAAAACGATATTTATCACAGCTCCGATAACCGTCGATAACATGCCTATCCTCGGAAATCCCTGCGCATTTATATAACCGTTCAATCCCGTGGCAAGCATCGAAAAAGTAGTTCCCGCAAGGTAAATCCTTAAGTACCGTGCAGCGTATACATATGATTCTTCACTTGCACCGAATGCAAACAGTATAGGCTTGTGGAACAGATACCCGAAAATGATAAGAATAAATGATGCGGCAAGCAGAAGCGAAAACGAAACACCGAGGATCCTTCCTGCCTTTTCCGCATTTCCGCGCCCCCGCTCAATGGAAAACAACGGGACTCCGCCGACTCCGAACAAGGCGGTGAACGCCATTATAAGTGTAACAATAGGAAAGGTGAGGCCGACACCCGTCAATGCCAGGCTGTGGCCCTCACCCATATGGCCTATATAGATCCTGTCGATCACATTATAAAGAAGCTGTACAAACTGAGCGATAGTAAGCGGAATGGCCTGCGCGATTATGCACTTCCATACCGGCCCTTTTCCAAAATCAATCTCTTTCATCGCATTATCTTAGTTATCCGGATTACTTTTCCTGTCGGGGATGTAAAAATCAGGATGCTCGCCGAGCCAGGCTGTCTGCGGCATGCATGAGAGCATAGAAACATCATCCTCCGATAATTCAAAATCAAAAACTTCAAGGTTTGCCTTCATATGCTCAGGTGATGATGCCTTAGGGATAGGCAGTATCCCCTTCTGTAGAAGGAACCTTAAATTAACCTGCTGTATGCTCTTTCCGTATTTTTCGGAAAGGCGTACCAGTATCGAGTTTCCTATGGTCGCGTTTTCCCTGCCGCGTCCGAGCGGACTCCACGCCATCGGAAGCACCTTACTTTCCTTACAGTAAGCCACTGCAGCTTCCTGTGAATAACCGGGATGCAGTTCAAGCTGATCCACCACAGGACGTATCGTACAGTTATCAAGGATATTCTTTAAATGATGCGGAAGGAAATTACTTAAGCCCAGCCTTTTTACAAGGCCCTTCTTTACCATTTCCTCCATGGCATGCCAGGTTTCAACATCAAGCTCCTCCCAGTTTTCATCTTCGGCACCTGTCTGCCTGGGCCAGTGCATCATATAGATATCGACGTAATCCGTCTGAAGGCGGTTAAGAGACTTATCAAGAGCCTTTTTTGCATTCTCCGCCCCCATTTCATCTATCCAAAGTTTTGTTTCTATAATGACCTCTGACCTTTTGATGCCGCTTTCCTTAATTGCAGCACCCAGAGACCTTTCCGTCTCATACAGCGATGCGGTGTCAAAAAACCTGTATCCGCATTCTATGGCTTTAAGGATCGATATCTTGTTATCCTCAAATTCCTCGTTGTAAGTTCCGAATCCGATCTTTGGTATCTTTGTTCCGTCATTTAAAATGTAAAATTCGTTCATCCTGTACCTCCTTTGAAGAAAAAAACAGTTACATCTTTAACAGCTTAAGCGCGGTGGGCGTGGCAGCAAGCCCTCCCTTTGCGGTTTCCTTAAGGGAATCCGGCAGTGCATCCCCGAC
>JAILJC010000198.1 GCA_024694965.1 Lachnospiraceae bacterium | reverse complement strand
TCCCATCCCTTGCACACATCACACCATCCGACAGCTCCCGATGCTTTTTCAAGTTCTTCCGGCGTAAGCTTTACTGATGTAAATTCATCTCCGCCTGCCGGATGTACATATTCAAATCTCTTCATAGAAACATCGAGCCATACCGAGATATCCGAAGGTACCCCAAACGGGCACACACCTCCCGGCTGAAACCCTGTGATCTCTTCCACCTGGTCCCTCGGGATCATATGGGGCTTTGAGTGGAACTGAGCCTTGAATTTTGAACTGTTGACACGCCCGTCTCCTGCCATGACCACGATCACGGGTTTTTCATCAACAATAAAAGAAAGCGTTTTTGCTATCTCCGCCTCACTGCAGCCGATCTGTGCGGCTGCATGTTCTACAGTATCGATGCTTTGCTCATGTTCTACTATCCTGTCGGAAAGCCCCTTTTCCTTAAGGCTGTTTAATACTTTTTCATTGATCATGGATTTCATTTCAAAAACTGTATTCCTCCGTATGAAACTCTTTTCGGATATGAACTTCCAAGTATTCAGCCGGAACATCTTTTGTAAGCCATACACCATTGACAGATCTGAAAAACTCATATCCATCCTTTTGCATCATTCCTGATGAAACCCGATACACTATCGGCTTCCCATGCCTTTTACCTACACTTATGGCTGTTTCTATATCCCCTGACAGATGCACATACAGCCTGCTCTTTGATTTCAGGCCTTCTGCATCTATAGACTTTCTGTATTTTTCGCCGGTTCCGTGATACAGATATTCAGGAGGGATCACCTTCTCAAGTTCAACATCCACAGGAATCGAATGCCCCTGATTTGCACGTATCAAAGTCTTATCTTCATTGAATGAGTACCGCTGCTTATTATCGGTCCGTACTATCTCCTCAAGGGTTTCCATATTAAACTCATGAGTTTTAGCAATGCCGGCGATAAGCTCATCAACATTTGCCCAGCCATGTTCATCAAGTTTGATCCCTATGGTCTCGGGCTTGTGGCGAAGAATCAAACTTAGAAATTTACTTATAGATTCAAGATTTCTGCTCATTAAGCGCTTCTCCCCTGCTTTTCAATCACACATACCACAGAACAGCTCCAGCTTCGCAATTAAGTCTTCCAGTATATATCTGGAATCAACATCTGTGTAAATCCGTACCAAGGGTGTTTCGCTGCTTTCAACGGATGATGTATCATCTGCTACCACGGGCGCATGTGCGGTCTTATACCTGCCGCATCCGGGATTTATCGCTATGGCAATAGCCGGAGAATCACCCAGCGACCAGCTCTCTCCCTGAGTCCAGCCTGCACCCTCTGAATTGTTATATTCAATAAGGTTATTGTAAAGATGCTCTCCTATCTTTCCGCAAGGGCTGATACGGCGCTTGATTTCCGCTATCCCGATGGTTATGGTTGAGTACACCTGCGATGGAACAAGCCACAGATCAACACCGCTTTGCAATAAAAGATTGGCAGCATCAATGTCATTTCCCGCATTAAACTCCCTGAACGGAGCCTTACACGGTGCTTCGCCGTGAGTGCCTATCCAGATAACAGTCATTCTTTTGATTATCTCAGGATCAGATTCAATAGCCTTCGCGATATTTGAAACCGCTCCCTGACAAAGCACAAATAACGGTTTTTCATCATCCCTCATTGCCTCTTTTATGATAAAATCAGCCGCTTCGGAAATGCTGTCATCTTCCTTAAGAGTGCCGTCCTGCCCTTTAAATACGGGAACATCCATATCCATAGCATCAAGGATAGTCAGTATTTCATCATAGCTTTTCATCATGGATCCGGGAACTCCGAAATGCTCAGCGAGTATTCCTTTAACTATGAGTTTCGGACTCAGCAGAGCCTGAACGATCGCGAAAGGATCATCGGCTTCGCATGCCGCATCTGTATCTATGATCACGCGTATTTTTTTGTATTCTGGTATATCAAAACCAATATTCATTAATATTCTCCTGTTTTTTCATCCATTATATACCATCCTGTTCACGGGGTCAGTTACTTATTTGAAAAAGGCAGTTTATGCGAACATATATTCGTATATTTTGTATCAAGGTTTATTATCCACCCAATATATAGCGGTTGATTTATCCGTACAAATGTTCTATTATATATACAAACATCAGTTCACTTTTGGTCGGGAGCGACCTGCCCGAAACAGTGAATATTTAGCGGATGATATGGACGAAAAACAGCAAACTTACATTGCCATAGATATGAAGAGTTTCTATGCCTCGGTTGAATGCGTTGCCAGGGGTCTCGACCCTCTGAAGGCAAACCTGCTTGTGGCGGATTCAAGCCGGTCGGATCAGACGATCTGTCTGGCGGTGTCTCCTTCACTTAAGGCTATCGGTGTGCCCAGCCGGCCAAGGCTCTTTGAGGCAAAACAGGCGATCAGGAAATATGAACAGGCGCGGCATACCCGCATCTTTTATATCACGGCAGTTCCACGCATGGCGGAATATGAAAAGGTTTCTGCCAAAATATACGGTATATATTTAAAATATGTATCCCCCGAGGATATTCACGTATACAGTATCGATGAATGCTTCATCGACTGTACTCCGTATCTTCATTTTTATGAAGAGGAAGCTGCTAAGGAAGGCCAACACCCGGCACACATCATGGCTCTTACCATGATCCGTGATGTTCTGAAAAACACCGGCATTACCGCAACGGTAGGTATTGGGAGCAATCTTTACCTTGCAAAAGTTGCAATGGATATTGTTGCCAAGAAAGCCCCTGCCGACAAGGACGGAGTCAGGATTGCCTTTCTTACCGAGGAAAGCTATCGATATCTCCTGTGGGAGCACAAACCGCTTACCGACTTCTGGCAGATCGGCTTCGGCAAGGCCGCAAGGCTTACCGACAACCATATGTACACCATGGGCGATATAGCAGAACGCTCACAATGGGATGAGGAATGGTTCTATAAGACCTTTGGCATCGATGCGGAGATCCTGATCGATCATGCCTGGGGAATAGAACCGGTTACCATGTATCACATCAAACATTATAAGAGCGATAACCATTCCCTTTCCAACGGTCAGGTGCTGCCCCGCCCATACAAATACGATGAGGCCTGTATCGTCATTAGGGAAATGATCGAGGTCTTATGCTGCGACATGTTTAAGAAGAACCTCGTCTCTTCCCGGTTTACATGGTGGATCAGCTACGATTACAAGAGCCTGGAATACTTCTCGGGCTACGACGGGCGGCTTTCCATCGACTGGTACGGAAGGCTCCACCCGGCGCATTCAAACGGGACCGTACGTCTTTCTGCAGCTACCAATACAGTGAAGGCCGTAACAGAACGGATCATGCAAGATATCGATAAAAAGAGCGACCACAGGATCCTCTTTCGGAGACTCGGCGTCTGTGCCTGCGACGTCACTTCCGATGAAGGAATATATCAAATGGATATGTTTACGGATTATGAGGTACTGAACAAAGAAAAACAGCTTCATGCCGCTCTTCTGGAAGTACGGACAAAACACGGAGCCAATGCTCTTTTAAAAGGCATAAGCCTCTTAGAAGGCGCTACAACCAAAATGAGAAACGAACAGATCGGAGGTCACAGAGCTTAGCCTCCTTCCGGTCTGTATAAAACCGGAGGAACGAAATGAGTAATGCGACCGATAATACAGCTCTCCCATCCTCTTTCCGGTACCGGAATGTCCTTGAGAAAGGAAAGCCTGTACATGATAAGAACGACAGTTTTTCCATCAAACACCCGGCGATGGATCTGTCACGGAGGGCCAAGATATTTAACCCCTTTGATGCTTTGAAGGGATTTGGTGACGAGCTGTCCAAGGCTCAGGCAGATGTAACGGATACCTTCTTAGACGAAACCGATCCCATCGAAGAGACTCCTTAGGAGAAATGCTATGTGTACAAGATACGCACTTGAAAAAGATCTTCCCGAACTGAAAGATATACGGGATGCCATATCCTGTTCACAGCTTGCGCAAAAGTTCATGGAAACGCATGGAAAACGGGTCATAACAGACGGAGAAGTGCACCCAACTGATATCGTTCCCGTCCTGGCACCGAACTCAAAAGGACTGAAAACAGTTTTTCCGATGCAGTGGGGATTCCTCGCAAAGGACAATAAACGTACGCTCTTTAACGCCCGTCTTGAAACTGCCGGAGAAAAGCCCACCTTCAAAGAAGCCTGGCAATCCCACAGATGCATCATCCCGGCTTCATACTACTATGAATGGCAGCACTTCAAAAGCACCGACGGAAAGGTAAAGACCGGAGACAAGTTCGCTATTCAGCCTGCCGGTTATACAGTGACCTGGCTCTGCGGACTATACCGCATTGAAGACGGATATCCTGTATTTGTGGTCCTTACCAAAGAGCCGACCACAGAACTTAGCAGGATCCATGACCGGATGCCCCTTATGCTTCCCGCAGACAAGATCGATGACTGGATCAATCCTTCTTCAAAACCGGAGGAAGTGATCTCCTACGCGCTCTCCGACATGATCATAGAAAAGGTATGATTAATAAATAATGTCATGTTATACTAGTTTCAAATTAATTTTCCGGGGATCTTTATGAGCGAAGTAATAAGAAAAAAGATACGTTTCTACGGGCAGGTACAGGGTGTCGGATTCAGATATCGAGCCAGGATCGCGGCATCGTCTCTTGGCGTGACCGGCTGGGTGCATAATGAATACGACGGATCCGTAAGTATGGAAATACAGGGCACTGAAGCTCAGATAGATGAAGTCATAATGTCCGTAGAACGCGGAACATATGTCAGAATCACAAATATGGAAGTAAAGACTATTCCCGTTTTAGAGAACGAACGGGGCTTTGGAACAAGTTACTAAAACCTTTCTCCGCAAATCAAACTCCTTGCGTCCTTCTGCTAAACCCACCATGAAAAACATATCTTCACCTATATCAGAACACCGTTGCAGTGGTCCACCTCGATCTCCTCATATCTTTTGCACTTTCTGGGTCCGCCAAGCAATGACAAACAGCTTTCCTCAGTGTCTCTAAAAGATCAATTTCCTGCACACTTTTGATACGATAAGAGCCCTGTTTGATTAGGCAGGGCTCTTATACTGTATTCTTACAATAATTATCTATCGGTTACCCCTTCTCAACCCGGTTTCTTCCACCGGACTTGGCTGCATAAAGTGCTTTATCCATGCGTTCGAATGCATCTTCGAAAGTATCGTTTTCCTTAATTTCCGTTACACCCAAAGAGCAGGTGATCTTTTTTGAATCCAGAATAGCTGAACCTTCTACTTTTGACCTTATTTTCTCAGCAAGAAGGACCGCTTCATCAAGAGTCTTGTTATAGCAGATCACAACGAACTCCTCGCCGCCCCAGCGTCCTATATCCACCTGTTCTTTATCCAAACAGCCGGTCACGATTCTGGCAAACTTCTTAAGCGCCTTGTCGCCTGCCGCATGCCCGAAATCGTCATTGACTGCCTTAAAGTAATCTATGTCCATGATCAGGCTGGATAAAGGTTCATTCTTTTCCGCATATTCCTTAACTGCATTCTTGAACGCAGTTTCTATCTTACCCCTGTTATATACGCCGGTCAGTGAATCCGTAAGGGCCATATCGCTTAATTTCTTAAGGGATGTGAACATCGCAGTGGCTTCCTCGTGAATGTTCTGTACCATAAAGACATATCTGTAATCATCGGGATCACCGGTCTCAATCCTTGAGAAGATCAGCTTGACCCAGATATAAACACCCTCAAGGTTCTGCATCAGACAGTCAAAACTTGATGTGCGCCCCGGAGTGAGCATCTTCTTAAGGTATTCGGGATCGGACCGTTCCATAAAGAGGGCCTGATCCTCCTTGTCGATAACATTTACTATCATGTTTCTCCAGTCGGTATACTTAAGCTCTGCCTGAACAGCTTCTTCGGATATCTCAGATATATTAAGGCTTCCTGTTTTGTCCTCAACAAGATCTATATACATCGAGAAGAGGAATGTCTTCTCTATGGTCTCAACCTTTCGGTAGGTCTGGCTTTCCTGCTCGTTCTCATTAGAGTCAAGCTCATCCATGATCAGGAGATAAGCCTCTTCATCCGCAAGCGGATAGATCATCATCTGGACTATATGGGCCTTTTCACCCTCGTCGATGACCAGCTTAAGCTTCCTGCTGTACTTATGTGTAAATGTTCCGTAGTTGGGAAGAAAGGCCTGATAACCTTCGGGAAGCTTCTCCGAGGTTGTATTCAGATGGATCATAATAGTTGATAAAAGATCGTTATAGTTACCCTCTTCTTCTATGAGATCCACAAATATCCCCCGTCTGATCACGGCACGATATTTTTCGGTAGCTTTATCGATCACTATCACAACATCAACATTTTTACCAAACAGACTTATCGCATCTTCACTTGTATACTGTTCCGTGTTCTTCCTGCTCATAAATCCTCCTGTCGTCTCGTACACCCCCGCACATATTATAACACAGACTTTTTGAATATACAGCCCTGTCCCTGTCCGGATGGGCCTTTATTTACAGCAGCCCCAGCATATTCAAAAATCCCATATCCTCATTCTCAGGATCAAGGTTATACACTGCGATATGATCCCTGTCCTCACATCTGTTCACAAAAGACGGATACAGAAATCCCCATGTCGGAATACCGGCTTCATAATCACCCGTCACCGGACATATAGCGCATATGATAAAATCATACACCGACTCAGATCCTTCCAGCCATTCCTTATCCTTGCCCTTCACCGGGACATCATACGCCCCATGATAAACGAATATCCCGTAATCGCCCTCGGCAGAATAGCTGTCCCCGATAAGCTCATACAGGTTCTCAAGCAAAGCATCGTTCTTAAGCCCCGAATCCTTTATCGCCCACAGCATCCTTGCCATCTGTACAGACCGCTCACTGTCAGCCGGAAACCCATATGACTTTAACTGCACCTTTGTCTCCGAAAAAGGTATTGCTTTTGCGATCCTTAAATTATCGGCCTTCTCCCTATCTGTAAGCTTAAGGAAATGTATGTTAAAGGAACCGTCTTCGATCCCGTCTTCATCCCTGTAGCTTCCTGCCACCCTGTCAAAGCATGTCCTTGCCGGCGTCATCCTTCTTGTAAGCTCCAGCATGTCCTCCCTTGACAGCATCCCAAATCTGCCCATATCCCTCCCCCTAAGCTCAATCCCGGCGTCTGTTCTCACCTGTCATGTAATCGATCTCAATCCCGGGCTGTACGTTATAGACAAATACATGATAGCACACTCCGTCGCCATTATCTTCAATGGAATATGCTTCCATAAGTCCATAATCCAAACAACATAAATCCCGCAAACAAGATGATGATCACCCCGGATAGACGAATATACATATTGGATGCATTCCTCATCTTACCGTGCCTATCCCATTCAGAAAATTTCTTGTTAAACTCTCTGACGGATGCCGGATTTACAATATACCATATCCCCCCGAGTATAGAGATAACCAATAAACCGATAAGAATTACAAAAAGGATTTTCTCTTTCATGTCATACCCATTCAAATACCATTATCAAGTCCGAAATACAGTACTTCGTTATACTTCGCATTGGCCCGTTCGCTTTCCTTCTTATCTTTCCATCTTGCTATATCGGAACATATGGCAAGCATCTCGTCTACGACAAGCTCAGCTTTCCGGGGCTTCACATTATTAAGATAAGACGTCATCCTGTCCATGGCCTTGGGACTGCCAAGATTCTTTACCAGTTCCTCACCCAAAGCTTCGGGAAACCCAAGTCCCTTCATGGCATCCATCATGCGCCCTTTTGCAATTACCCATTTTTTCTGATCTTCAGACATCCCGCTCTTCACCTTGATCCGACTCACCATGTTCACATTCCGGCCCTGCCGCAGTTTCCTTCTTCATGCTGTTTATCATTTCCATACTTGCTATCCCGGCAATAGCTGACAGTATACCGACTATCGCCGTAACCGCAAACTTTCCTGCTTTTCTGTAATTCATCTTATACCCTCTGCTCCCATCTTCTGCCACATTTCTGGCATTCAAATGTCAGTGTCCTTCGACCCCTGTATCCAAATGCAGTCAGAATCATATTACTCGAGAATCCACCGGCCATGTAAGCTGATGTGTTTCCTATCACAGCATTGCTTTTACTTAGTGGATGTCTGCTCCCCGCAGGGAGGCCTATTCCATTGCATCCAAATTTAGGACATCTAAATTTCATCATATCCCCGTTTCTTTTTCCAACTCACGGAGAAACTGCTCCATGAACCTGTGCCGATCTTCTGCGATCTCCCTGGCTTCATCTGTATTCATCATATCCTTAAGCAAAAGAAGTTTTTCATGAAAATGCTCCACGGAAGAATCAATATCCCGACCGTTCTTTCCGCCATATGCAAAGGTTCGGGCAATTCCTATCGCGCCCATCGCATCCAATCTGTCGGCATCCTGTACGATCTTACCCTCGAGAGTATCCGGTCGCTTACCCCTGTTTTTGCTGAATGATACTGCATTGATGATTTCACAGATACGCTCTATCCTGTCCTTTCCAACACTCTGCCCATTAAGGAAATTCCGGGCGTTCGCATTATTTTCAGTCTTAAACAGCTTATGATCGTCAGCATCGTGCAGCAGCGCGGCCAGAGAAACAAGTTCCATATCGCACTCATCATAATGTTTGGCGATTCTTAATGCATTATGATAAACCCGCATTGTATGATCTGCACCGTGCCCATCCGCTTTATCCTTAAAAAGTTCCTGTATGTACTTTATTGCTTCATCAACTACCGACATACGTAGTTCACCCTATTTCAATAGAAATATTGATATGCCCTATATCCTTTATTATCATGATATCTTATATATAAAAAGAGAGTTCATATCACGATATTAATTGGTAATGTTCTCGTATGCGGCATCCGGAGAATCAGATCCGCCGTCCTGCATACGTGAGTCCAGCCAGTTTGACATGCCCTCGAAATACAGCTGATCCGCCTGCTCCAGGGCTTTAGTGCCGACAGAGTCAAAAATCCGGGCCGCAGCACTATCGCTGCAGCTATTTGCAATATAATCTGTATCCCGTTTTTCCGTCTTATCGATCAGATCTTTCTGCATGTCTTTCCAGCTATTGCGAACCTTTTTTCCGAATCCCCCGCGATCATCGGCAGCGAGAATGCCGGTCCTCAAGAAACGGTAGTAAGCCGTCTGCTCATCATAGGTTTTAGTCGGAAGCAGGCTGTAGGCCTCCGGGAACACCTTTGTGTTCTTGTACATCGGAAGGAAGACGCTCATCTCCGGATTGGCGAAACAGTTCCACATGATCTCAGGTTTATCTGGACGAAGCCAGAAGATGGAGGTTTGCCGGGTCCGATTGATACCAATGGCCCGAACCTCGGGATTCTTATTCACGTCGTATTCGGTGCCTTCGTAGCGCCAGCGGCACAGTTCCATCACATCCTCCAGGCTGATCTTCTGATCCGGTTTCAGAGTAAAGGGATAATATGTGTTGACATCGTAAGTTTTGGAAGTCACGGAGGGACTGAATCTCAGCTGAGTCTCCCATGCGCGGATCTGACTGTAATTCCGCAGCTCCGTACAGTAGGTGCGGGTGGTGTCGATCACATTCCCGTTTCCGACAAAGAATCCGCCTTTCTTTGCAAGCTCCACCAGATTTGCGGAAACGATCACATTTTTCTTGTCCGAAACGTCGATTTCACCGATCCGGCCATCATTCGGCGCGATAACATAACAATCGTCAGGAATTCTGACTGCTGCCCATTGGTGGCCGGCATAGATCTCCATATACCAGACCTCGTCACGGTCACCGAAGATAACACCGTTGCCTGCATCAGCGTTACCGTACTTGTCGATAAGCTTTCCCAAGTATTCCACACCCTCGCGGGCTGTATGGATGTAGGGGGCTGTCAGGGCAGGAATGGACTGCTCCCCGATGCCGTCATCCACGAAGGGATCCGCTGCTTTTGCCTTCTCGTTGGTATATATGCTTTCCGTGGCGCTGATGCAGACGCCATGGTCGTTTATGATAGCTTCATCCCAGCTGCCGTCGGTTTCGATGTCAATACCGGGCATGGTCAGATAGCCGCAGGCGTTCCCGGGTAAAGGGCATTTAAACCCGTTGGAAGGGTCTGTAAAGAAGCCTCCATCTTCCCGCGCTTCCCGGTACTCAAAACGGACCGGATTGAGTCCGTGGGTATCTGTCGTGCGGCCGAATATAATACTGCCATCAGCGGAGGCTTTCTTTCCCACAATGATCGTGGTGCATGCTGAGGCGGTGTCGGTTCCTACCAGCAAAACACAGAGAATCAGCAGAAAAAAGCTCCTAAGAAAACCTAAAGCGAAACGGACGTACACTTTTTCAGATTTTTTTGCAATAGTCTTCATGATTTAGTCCTCTCCCTTTCTCCAATACTATATTGAAAAGTGAATTATACTGAATTAATTCTAACATAACGATACATACGCATCCATATTAATTCAGGAATAATTCCCAAGCAGGGTTTCTCACAAATCCCAATTTTAACCACAGCAAAAAGGCGCCCACATTTCTGCAAACGCCTTTTACCACTATTCCATACATACTGTTTCATCTTCTCCTTGTATTCATCAAGGATAATCATAATGGAGCATAGGGGGATCGAACCCTCGAAGCCGCGGGAACGCTCCGCACCATTTTACTGCTTTGCTGATGCTTTTCGGGGCGCAGATCATGATCTGCGCCTGACGTCAATCTTGCCCACAAAACGAAAGAATAACTCAATCCTTTTTCCGTTCTTTA
>JAILJC010000152.1 GCA_024694965.1 Lachnospiraceae bacterium | reverse complement strand
AGATTCATTTTGGAGCGCAAGTTATTTCTGTGCTACTACCGGGTCCGTATCCATGGAAACAGTCAAGTCTTATATTGAGGGGCAGCGTACTGATGAGCACAAACGCAAATATGTTAAATCCGGCAAGTACAAAAAGGCGATTCATCCCACAACCGACATACGTCGGAAGGGGTTTTCTCGCTAAATAATTATAATGCGAGATACCCCTTATCATCTTTCTGTGCTATACTTATACAGATGAAAAATAAAGAAATGCTTTGCAAACGGAGTATCAACAGAATACTGATCATATCTTATGCCGTACTGACTCTGACCATACAGGGCTGTACTTATTCCAAGGCTCCCGCGGCAGAAGCCGTACAAAAAGACAGCACCGCTCCCGGCCTGCATATAGAAGAAGCCACAGCCGATATAAAGGGAATGAAGGGCAGGTTCAATATCTTCTTTCTGGCGGATTCGCACATATCCAAGTGTGATGACAGGGATAAGGATCTTATTACGAAGGCAGCCCGCAGAAGCATTTTATTCAAAAAAGACGGGATAAATTCATGGGACAGGTTTGACATGCTGATCGAAGAAAGCAAAAACTGCGACACCGACATTGTCGTAATGGGCGGTGATATCGTGGATTCCGCGATGTATGCGTCGATCGATCATGTACGTGACAGGCTTTCAACCCTCAATGTGCCGTATATGTACTATATGGGGAACCATGATTTTGAATACGGGGCCGAGTATTTCACCCCTTTAAGTTACAGTGAATATCTCCCGCGGCTTGATGATATGCACGGAAAATCATCATATCAGGTCAGGGAGTATGATGACTTTATCATATTTGCCGCAGATGACAACAACAGCCAGGTAAACAGGGAAATACTTGATGCGTTCAAAAAAGAGATCACAAAGGGCAAACCGGTGATCCTTGCGCTTCATGTGCCGATAGAGCCGGTGACCGGCGACAGGGCACTGATTGAAAAATGTAATGAAGTTTACGGAGAAAACTCGGCGAAGGAACACCAGCTCATCATGGGGCCGGACGGCTGTGTGCCCAACAGTATAACGCAGGAATTCATCGACCTTGTCTTATCCGATGATAGCCCCGTCATAATGGTACTGGCGGGACACCTGCATTTTTATCATAAAGATATGCTGAATGAAAAGACCGTGCAGATCATCACGGGCCCTGCATATGCGGGAGAAGCGCTGAAGATCACGGTTAAGTGATCAATCAGCATCATCCCTTACAAACACGCAGTCTTCCCCTGAGCATCCTTCGGCCTTACCGTGATCCGTATCTTATCATCCACGTTTGATGACTTTGACGAGCATGCCGCCAGTATGGGAAGGAGCATCATTACGCTCATCACCGCTATAAATTTTCTCATAATCTCCCTTTAAACCTTCTAATTATATCTCTCATATTTGCAGCTTATTTCTTCTTGATCTGTACTCAATTATCGGCATATCCGCCGCCGTCAGGCATTCTCCCGACTTGAATGCGGATTTCTTAGGCAGCTGTGTCTCTACTATCCTCTTATCCTGCCTTTCAACAACTTTATTGGCAAGACTTCCCAATTTTGCTATTAGCCTGTCAATCAGCTTAATGCCGGTAAACTTATTGTAAAACCGCAGTGCGATGATCGAATTCTCATCATCAACCGGAATGAAATAAGCCAGGATCGTCAGCTTATCCGTCACATGATTAAGCCACATATTGGGAAACTTGAATGTCAGGTTCGTGCTTTTTATGCTGCTCTCTTCGGAGCTCTTCGGAACCTGTCCCGTATCGACTTCATTGTCGGCACTAGTCTGAAGAGTATTGTCATTCAGCCATACAACCTTCGGCCCGTTACAAAGCGTCTTGTTACCCCTGCCGATCGTAGTCCCGTGAACATACGGAAGATGCGATACATCAAGCTGATTCTCGATCACCCGTGAATAATGTACTTTCCATCCGTCATTAACCTGGTCATAACTGAAAGAATCATCCGTTATAACATCAAAATAATCCGGTTCGCCTTCAGGCTCCCCTTCCCCGTACCAGACAAATATGATATCTCCCGCTTCGAAAACGGCATAATGCTTAAGATTAAACCGGCTAAGATCCGCAGTGGATGCCCTGCCGTCTGACGGCACAAAAACACATTTGCCCGTAACATCGTATTCAATACCATGGAAGGGGCATTGCACATTTCCATTACATACGCATCCCTTGGCAAGAGAAGCACCCCTGTGTGCACAGAGGCTTGTTACGCATCCTGCCTTACCTTCTGCATTCCTGAAGAAAACAAGGTCCTCGGAAAACCGCCTCACTGCCACGACTTTATTCATTGGCAGCTCTTTTGATGAAAGTACCGCATACCACATATCAGATATCATTTTTGTTTCAATAAAACCTCCTAAAAACATGTTCCGGGCGGCATAACGCACACCGGCGCCGCTTCGGCAAGCTCCTCGGCCCCGTCTCCCAATACTATCCCGTAACCCTTCGCGTAATTAACATCTTCCTCATCTTTTGGCAGGAAGCATGACCATACGCTCCCGTCCTCAAGGACCGAAACAAACAGATTCCTTCCGCATCCCATCTGAACGGTACCGCTCAACACATGATTCTCATTAATGCCCTCGGTAAAGTACTGAGATATACTTTCCATTTCGGATACCTTGGTCGGATTTTCCATCTCCTCACCAAGTATATCGCTTACGTACGTGGAACGATATAACTCATCATCACCTGTAATATATGCTATCTGCCTGTATGTAATACAGCATTCCTTAACGTTTTTGTTTATAAGGACCGGCTTTAGGAACGGGATCCCGGTGTTATCCTCAACATCAGCGAGTACGGAAACATCACTTATGACCCCGAATTCAGAATCACCGCAGGCATACAGATCCCCCGAATCAGTAAGGATCACCGCAACCGGAGCCGTATATCCCAGTGTATCCGAATTATCATCAAGCGAAAACGCCTTAACGTCCTTCATGATGACAACAGGCTCAGGGCTTTCCGTCCCGAAATAATACAGGTCCCCATCCTTATCAAGTATCAGAGTCGCAGTCCCCGTCGTATCCGCAAACTTATGCCCCGAAAGATCACCCCATTTGTATTCGTAGCTACGCCCGTCGACTATTATTTCCGGGATAAGGGACGAGGCGGCAGAATCATCGGCGGGGGTTGTGGGGTCGGCGGCGGACATATCTTCGCTATTCGCCTCGGTGTCGGCAACCTCGATGACCGTTTCGGTATCCGAGGTTGCTGCCACAGAATTGACGGCTTCAGCCCCGGGATCAACAGATCCCGGAGTGCCGATACCCTTACAGCCCTGGATGAGGAGGGGAAGGGTTAATATTATAATCAGTGTAAGATTCTTCATTATACCACTAGCCTCAAGTTATACAATATTGCACCTATGCATAACACTAATAACAATTTATAACCATTTTGTTTTCTGACATATTACATTTTTTCTGAATCGATAAAGTCTAATACCGCTTTATTCTTCAAGACAGCCTCAATCAATAGTAAGTGCTCAATAATCAGTACCTTATAAAGATACCACACATTTGAGATAATTACTCTATTTCATTATTAAGCTTCTGGCCGATTCGGCCATGCTGCAATAATCAAAGGGAGGTTATCTCATGTCAACCA
>JAILJC010000187.1 GCA_024694965.1 Lachnospiraceae bacterium | reverse complement strand
AAATGCGAAGCATTTTGAGTTCGCGTTAATTACTCTGTACCAAAACAGCCTTGCCTGCAAGAAACCTGCGCTGTGATTTGGACAGAAGAGGGTTTGTGGAACTCCCGTGAATTTCAGAGTGGAAGATATTAGATCGTGAAGGCATATATTTTATAACTGCACCTATATCAATGCAGTTTTTGACATAAAGTGATATGATCCGCCCGTTGAACCTGCGGCTCATATCCTGTATCACTTCAGAGTCAGGCCTGTAATATCCCCTGTCTACGGATAAACCCTTTGCATCGGCGAAGGCAGCGGAAGAGATGCTGCCATCCCTTTTCCAAAACATATCCATTACCTCGGGCGGGTACACCGCACGGTACAGCTTTTCATCTATTTTAAAACCGCTATCCATAGAATTGCATTATCCTTTCAGAAATTGACTCAAAAGTGGCCGGGATTGATTCCTCCACTTCATTTCCGAAATAGGTTACGATGAATATTTCGGCTTCATCAGAATCGCCTATCTCTATCTCCATATGGTCATGCCTTGAATTGTCGTATTCCAATTGAATGGTATTTAGTGCTGTAGGAAACACCTCCGGCTGGATCGGGAGAGTATTTATAAGTTCCGTGACCTTATCGATGATGCTGTCCTTAAAGGCGGCGGCACCGTTTCCGTTCCAGTTGTCCTTAAGATTGCGGATATTACGGAGCTTCCTTAAATTGTCTTCCTTAACACTGTCTGAAGAAATACTTGTCGCAGGCTTAGAGGTCGCCCTTGAAACCATTGAGCCGGCATATGCGTCTAGCCTGTTTGACCTGCTCAGATTGTAATACTCTTCTTCGGATATGATGACTACGTTTTTGCGCTGCTTACGGGATACAAAAACGGCTTCCCCATCATATGCCAGATCAAAATATTTCTTTATATTGGACCGTATGTCCATCTGCTTTGTAATTATCATGCTAACCTCACAAAACTGACTAAAAACCGTACGCTTAACAGTATTGTAAACTATTCTTCCGCTAAAGTCAATCAGAGTCAATAAGGACGGTTCTCTCTTGTTTTTTGACGTGTTTGTGGTACAATGGGTTTTGCGAGTTTGACGGGCGGAGGTTTTAAGTTATGATACCAAAGGATCCGAATATGCTGCTTAGTTATGTAAATCTGGGTCTGCGTGATAAATACGAAGACCTTGAGGACATGGCTGCAAGCGAAGGATTTGACGCAGATGAGATAAAGGATAAGCTCAGGGCTGCGGGGTACGAGTATAACGGAAAAAGCTTCGTACGTATTTGATCTGTCTGACGATGGTTGAATGTTTCGTTTCATGCGACAAGGGCAGACAGTATGATAAATCACTATGCACCCGCCAATATGCGGCGGAGATTCATAAGGCAAGTATAGGAGGTAAAGATGAGACAGAAACCTGTTGTTTTAATGGTGCTTGACGGTTACGGCATTTCCGATAACCATGAAGCAAATGCAATTTATATGGCGAATACGCCGGTAATGGATAAGCTTATGGCCGAATGCCCTTTCCAGAGGGGTAACGCTTCGGGCCTTGCAGTAGGACTTCCCGACGGACAGATGGGTAATTCCGAAGTAGGTCATATGAATATCGGATCCGGAAGGATCATTTATCAGGACCTTACGCTTATCACCAAGTACATTCAGGACGGCGTGTTCTTCAAAAACGAAGAACTCCTTCGTGCGATCAATAACTGTAAGGAGAATCATTCGGACCTGCATCTTTGGGGTCTCCTTTCGGACGGCGGCGTGCACAGCCACAACACTCACCTGTATGCACTTCTTGAGATGTGCAAAAAGGAGAATTTCGAAGATGTATATGTTCATCCGTTCTTTGACGGAAGGGATACACCTCCCGCATCTGGTAAGGATTATCTTGCCGAGCTCATCGATGAGATGAAGAAGATCGGTGTCGGCAAGGTTGCTTCATTGTCCGGCCGCTACTATGCGATGGACAGGGATAATAACTGGGACAGGATCCAGCTTGCGTATGATTCTTTAGTACTTGGAGAGGGCATCAAGGCTACCGATCCGCTTAAGGCTATGCAGGAATCATATGATAAGGAAGTTACCGATGAGTTCGTTGTTCCTACAGTTATAACGGATGATGCAGGCAAGCCGCTTTCACTTGTTAAGCCCAATGATTCGGTTATATTCTTTAACTTCCGTCCCGACAGGGCAAGGGAGATAACCAAGGCGTTCTGCTTTACCGATGATGATATCAAGGCTCAGGGCGGCGATCCTTCGGATACCAAGACAATAGCTTACTTAAAGAGGGCGAACGGCTTCATGCCTCTTACATATGTGTGCTTCAAGGATTACGATGAGACGATCCCGAACAAGTTCGTTGCCTTCAAGAAGGAAGAGATAGTAAATACATTCGGCGAGTATCTTGCCGACAACGGTCTTAAGCAGCTTCGTATCGCCGAGACAGAGAAGTACGCGCATGTAACCTTCTTCTTTAACGGCGGTCTCGAGGAGCCCAACAAGGGTGAGGACCGTACTCTTGTTAATTCACCTGCGGTTGCAACCTACGACTTAAAGCCCGAGATGAGCGCTCCCGAGGTATCCGAGAAGCTTGATGCGGCAATAACTTCGGGAAAATATGATGTCATAATCATCAACTTTGCAAATCCCGACATGGTAGGACATACCGGTGTCCTTGAAGCTGCCATCAAGGCGGTTGAAAGGGTTGACCAGTGTGTTGGCGCTGCGGTTGAGGCGGTTAAGAAGATGGACGGCGTCCTGTTTGTATGTGCCGATCACGGAAACGCAGAGCAGATGATCAACTACGAGACCGGCGAACCTCATACGGCTCATACTACCAACCAGGTTCCTTTCATCTTATATAATTACGATCCTGCATATACACTGCGTGAGGGCGGAAGGCTTTGCGATATCGCACCTACACTCCTTGAGGTGATGGGAATGCCGCAGCCTAAGGAAATGACAGGTCAGTCGCTTCTTGTAAAGAAGGCCTGATCCGGTATAAGGAAATAAGAATACTCTTATAAAAGCGTAAACAATAAACAAAACATGGAAGTCAGGTTTAAGGGAGTCCGAAAGGGCTCCCTTATTTGATTCTGTGAGGGATGTTTTTTCTTACCCCTGCGTATCGTCTCTTTTATAAAATAACAATGTTATTCAACATTACAGGCTTTCTTGTGGTATCATTAAAAGGTATTGGAAGGTATATCTTTGGGAGGTGACGTACGATGAAAAAAAGGATTGCTGTAGTGATCGCAACCGTGGCGGCACTGTGCTTAACTGCCTGTGAAGGAATTGAGGGCCTTAAGGGGATTGAGGGGCTTGAAGGCCTTAGCAGCCTAGAAGGTATTGAAAGCCTGAACAATATAGAAGGTCTTGAAAATTTCAGTACGGATGTGAACATAAATATTAACCGGAATGACAACTCGGAAGAGCTGTATTCATCATCGCCAAAGGTGAGTGATTCTCCCGAATGGGTAGGGAAGCTTGCGGCAGCACAGGACGAGGATGTTAAGCAGTTATTTATCGTAGCCGGCATGGGCGTGGATAAAACAACTGCGACCGTTTCGATGCATGAACGTGATGACAACGGCAACTGGCTTCAGGTAGTGTCAACACCCGGTTTTGTGGGAAAGAACGGCCTGTGCCCCGATGAAGAGCATAAGGAAGGGTGCGCACAGACGCCCATAGGCACATACAGGTTCAACAAGGCGTTCGGAATAGCCGATGATCCGGGCTGCGCGATCGATTATGTCAAGGTAGATGATGATACCTACTGGTCGGGAGATGACCGCGAAGGAATGAATTACAACGAGATGGTCGATATCAAGGATTTCCCGGACCTTGATATGGAAAACAGCGAGCACATAGTTGATTACAATTATCAGTACCAGTATTGCTTGAACATAAGTTTTAACGAGGAAGGAACTCCCGGAAGGGGTTCGGCAATCTTCCTGCACTGCTTCGGACCTGAGAAGCCCTACACAGGCGGATGTGTGGCAATTCCCGAAAATATTATGAAGATCGTTATGCGTAAGGTCAGGCCCGACTGCGTTGTCGTGATAGATACAATGGATAACCTGACGGCAGCTGCCGATGATGCGGCCATAGAAGAAGCAGCGGATGAGGCCGATGAAGGCGATGATGCGGCCGTAGAGAAAACCGCTGACGAGGACGGCGAAGAAGATGATGCGGAAACAACCGAAACCGAAGAAAGTGAAGATACCAAGTTATGATAAATAATGATATGCAGGGTAACGACAGCATAGTGAGGGCGACGGCCGCGAGCGGGCAGATCCGTGCATTTGCCGCGGACACCAGAAATACGGTGGAGGCAGCAAGGCAGGCTCATGACACAAGTCCGGTGGTCACGGCGGCACTCGGAAGGCTCCTTAGCGCGGGAGCGATGATGGGAGCCATGATGAAGGGCGACGATGATCTGCTCACGCTTCAGATACGCGGCAACGGCCCGATGAAAGGTCTTACGGTGACCGCAGATGCAAAGGGAAATGTCAAGGGCTATGCCCTTATTCCGGATGTTATCATCCCCGCCAAGCCCGCAAAGGTCGAGGGCGCGATTCGCAAGCTCGATGTTTCCGGCGCGGTAGGCGACGGCGTGTTAAGTGTTATCAGGGACTTAGGCCTAAAGGATCCCTATATCGGACAGGTTGCGCTTCAGACAGGCGAGATATCCGAGGATCTTACCTATTATTTCGCTGCGTCTGAGCAGGTGCCGTCATCGGTGGGACTGGGCGTGCTCATGAACAGGGACAATACCGTAAGGCGCGCAGGCGGTTTCATCATCCAGCTCATGCCCTTTTGTGAAGAATCACTCATATCGGATCTTGAAAGAAAGCTTACGGAAATGCCTCCTGTAACTTCTCTGCTTGATGAGGGCAGGAACGCGCAGGAGCTCCTTGAGTATATCATGGGTGATTTTTCGCTTGAGATAAACGATACGATGCCGACAAGGTTTTACTGTAACTGCGATAAGGCCCGCGTGGAGAAGGCACTCATCAGCCTGGGAAAAAAGGAATTAAACGACATAATAAATGACGGTAAAGATATAGAACTAAAATGTCATTTCTGCAGCAAGGCATATAACTTCACGATAGATGAAGTCAAGAGGATAATGCATGACGCTTAGGTCTTATGATTCCATGGAACAGGCTGTTAAAGCCTGCTTCGGTGAAAATGTAAGTATAGTGAAACGTTCGTATGTCGGAGGCGGGGATATCAATGATTCTTCCTGCCTGCATTTAAGCAACGGCGAGCGGATATTTATTAAGTCCAATACATTGGACAATAAAAGTTTTTTTGATGCGGAAGAAAAAGGCCTTGAAGCGATAAGGTCAACCGGTACGATAGGTACTCCCCGTCTTATATGCAAGGGCGTTGACATGGGCCTAAGGTGCTCGTTCCTTATGATGGAAATGATAACTCCTGCGGGGAAGGTAAGGGATTTCTGGAAAACCTTCGGACATGAACTTGCGGCGATGCATAAGGCGGATACGGGTGCTTTTTTGACGGGCGGGAAGTTCGGTTTTTCTTCGGATAACTATATCGGTGCATCAAAGCAGAAAAATTCACCGAAGGATACATGGACAGGATTTTTCAGGGACTGCAGGCTTGAACCGCAGTTTGAAGCGGCTTGGTCGTATTTTGACAGGGGAACGGCCCAGGCCATGATAAGGCTCCTTGATAAGCTTGAAGATATCCTTTCGGAGCCTGAAAGGCCGTCACTTTTACACGGGGATCTGTGGTCGGGAAATTATATCGTGGGAAATGACGGAAAAGCGTGGCTCATAGATCCCGGGTCATATGTCGGACATGCCGAGGCCGACCTTGCGATGACGGAGCTGTTCGGACGTTTCGATCCTGTG
>JAILJC010000158.1 GCA_024694965.1 Lachnospiraceae bacterium | reverse complement strand
TCACAGTCCTGACCGGTGATGATAGGCCACTCGCCATTGTAGTTAGCATCAAGAGCAGCAACTACGCCCTGTGCGGTAGAGTCGTTTGAGCAAAGCCAAGCATCGATGTTTGAACCATCAGCATAGTTTGAAGAAACGATGTTCTCTGCACGGCTCTGTGCGTTCTCTGATGACCAAGAAGCTGTAGCAACCTGATCGAAGTCAAGCTGACCGGACTTAACAACGAGCTTACCCTCGTCGATGTAAGGCTGAAGAACGTCGATAGCGCCCTGATAGAAGTACCTTGCGTTGTTGTCGCCGGGATCACCGGTGGTAACCTCAAGGTTGAAAGGACCTGCCTCAGAGTCAAGCTTTAACTGATCCCTGATGTACTCGCCCTGCTTTGTACCTACCATGTAGTTATCGAATGTAGCATAGTAAGAAACTGCATCCGTGTTCATGATAAGACGGTCATAAGCGATAACGGGGATGTTCTTTTCCTTAGCGGTAGCAAGAACTGTTCCGAGTGAATCACCTTCGATTGAAGCGATAACAAGAACGCTACATCCGTTGTTGATCATGTTCTCGATCTGTGAAACCTGAGTCTGAACGTCGTTTGATGCATACTGAAGGTCAACTTCGTAACCAGCTGCCTTAAGCTCTGACTCCATGTTGGAACCATCCTGATTCCACCTCTGAAGATCCTTAGTAGGCATTGCAACACCAACCTTGTTTCCATTAGCTTCAGCTGCGGGAGCTGCTTCCTCTGCAGGAGCTGCTTCCTCTGCAGGAGCTGCTTCCTCTGCAGGAGCTGCCTCTGCTGCAGGAGCTGCAGGAGCTTCTGCGGGTGCCTGAGCTGCACCGCCACAGCCTGCAAGTAATGTAGCAACCATAGCTACGCTAAGAACTGCACCAAGTAATTTCTTCTTCATTTCTTGATTTCCTCCCTTTGAAATTTACATACGGGATGGCAAAAGCCAAACCGTTACTTGTTACAGTTGAAACTATACCACGGAAAAAATAGTACAAAATTGTTAACTGCTTTATTTTTTTGTTCATAATTCGTTCATTTTTTAACAGGATAGCATTTTTTTG
Organism: Lachnospiraceae bacterium; assembly: GCA_024694965.1. GTDB lineage: Bacteria > Bacillota > Clostridia > Lachnospirales > Lachnospiraceae > UBA2868. The sequence continues at coordinate 7,051 of JAILJC010000158.1, read as the reverse complement.
TTCATAATTTAGCACTTTACAAATTTATGCTACATTATCATCACTCAGTGACATTTATATAAACATCCTCTTTTAAGTGATAACCGCCCGCAATGACCGTTTCATCCATGTTTTCCTTGGTTACTGCAATGGGTTCGAGCTTAACGAACGGTACTCCGTAGGTTCCGTCATTATACAGTGTCGCCGTCTTTACTTCCTCGCCCTTTGCAAGGCTTACCGCGTATTCGGCCGCTGCCTTGGCAAGATTCTCAACGGGTTTGTACACCGTCATTTCCTGGGTACCCTCAACTATCCTCTGGCATGCTTCAAGGTCGGCGTCCTGTCCCACAACCGGCACTGTGCCTGCAAGCCTCATTTCCGAAAGAGCCTTTATCGCGACACCGGCAAGGGCATCGTTACCGCACATTATCCCGTCCGCCTTCTTAACAAGCTCTTCGTTTTCATTTATATAGTCATATGCTATCTCGGATTTCCATCCGCCGCAGTGGCAGACACCGATTATCTGCGCCGCGTTCTTCCTTGACTGGTAATCGAATCCCTTTGCCACCTGCTCAACGTTATTGTCGGACTCCGGTCCGCATATCTCGATTATCTTTTTGTTTTTTCCAAGCTTCTCATACAGGGCGCGTCCCATAAAATCTCCGACCTTTTCATTGTCAAACGAGATATACAGGTCTGCATTGGCATTCTTGACGATCCTGTCGTAGCAGATCACGGGAATGCCTGCCTTCTTTGCCTTTAAGATAACATTTGTCAGGGCATCGGCATCGATAGCGACAACTACGATGGCATCAACCCCCTTGTTTATGAAATAGTTGATCTGGGTTATCTGCTCCTCGATCTCACCGTTTGCGGACTGGACGTTAACCTCGGCGCCCAGCTCCCTCGCCGTTGCAACGAACACGTCCCTGTCCCTCTGCCAGCGCTCTATAACGAAAGAGTCAAAGCTCATTCCTATCTGTATCTTTCCGTTATCTTCCTTTGAAACCTCATTCTGTTTATCACCGCCGCCGCATCCTGAAAGCGATACCGCAAACAGGATCAAGCATGTCAGGATGCATATATAACGCCTTATGCTTTTCATCAGTTTCCTCCGGTATGGTAATGTCTTCTTAATTTATATCTACAAAGTTTCCTTATATTCCGTAGGCGTTACTCCCACGTTTTTCTTAAATATCCTGCTGAAGTAATTCGGATCCGAATATCCAACCTCTGTACATATCTCCTTCATAGACATATCCGAACGCTCAAGAAGCTGCTTTGCCTTGTTGATCCTTAACGACGTAAGGTATTCTATGAAATTGGAACCCGTTTCTTCCTTAAACAGCTTACTGAAATAGTACGGACTTATATCAACCTCTCTGGATACTTCGTCCAATGAAATGTCCTTATTGTAACGCTGTTCGATATAAGCCTTGGCACGTTCGACGCTGGACGATGACTGTTTTTCCTTGCTCTGTACCACATCCCGGCTGGCCGCACCAATCTTGCTTACAAACCACTGCTGGATCTCATCTAAGGTATTTAAGGCAAGTATCTGCGGCAGATAATCCTGCCTTGATAAGAAATGGTACTCCATTCCGCCTTCCGTGATCGCAAGATGCTCGGCCCACAGCACGAATTCAAGTACCTTAAGCTTGATATCGTAGATATGATCCCCGTAGTTTTCGACCATCCAGCCGAAAAACCTGTTGGCTGCGATAAGGGCTTCGTTCTCGTTTCCCTTCTCCGTCATTTCAAACAGCCGGCGTTCCTCTTCAATGGGATAATTGTCCTCATAGCTTACCATTATCGGAAGATCGGCAACGTGGGCCACGGAACCTTCACTCTTTCTTAATGCCCTCTGGCCTTCTTCATAGGAACGCGCGCACTCCGAAAGCCTGACAACAGATCCTATGCCTGCCCGGAATTTTACATCCACATACTGCTTAAGCTTACGGATCATCGTCCTTGTCTTTTCGATGATCTCGATCCTCTCGTTATATTCAAGGCTGCTCTTCTCATAAGGAACATAAATGATAATGCGGTTAGCCATCATCGAACCGACGATACACTCGTAAAAGCCCTTGACTACCTCCCTTATCTCCTTATAGTAGGACTGCATCTTGATGCCGGTCCCGACGGCATTTGTAAGATGATGCTCGGACTGGTTATCGCCCCACTCGAGCACAATGACAAAGCCGTAATCCTTTTCTATTGAAAGAAGGCTCCTGAAGTTGTCTATCTCTTCATCGTAATCATCCTGGAAAAGAGCGGTATAGATCATATTGTTCTCGATAATCGGAACCACTGTCTCAAGCTTTTCCTTGATAAGGAGGTCTTGGCTCCTCCTTTCCTTTTCCTCATCGATCTGCTTCATCGCTCTTTTCAGCACATCGACTATCCTTGCCTGATCCACGGGCTTGTTAAGATATTCAAGAACGCCTAAGTTTATGGCTTCCTTTGCGTAATCGAACTTATCATAGGCCGACATTACGATGAATATAGTCGACCGGTTCATTTCCCTTATCTCCTTCATCGCCTCGATACCGTTTATTCCGGGCATCTGGATGTCCATTACGGCAATGTCCGGCCTGAAGGTCTCGGCAAGCTCTATTACATTCCTTCCGGTTTTGGCAGACTCCACCTGGCATTTGTCGGGGAAATTCTTCTCTATTATGAATTTGAGCGAATCGATGACTATGCCTTCATCATCCGCAAGCATTATCTTGTACATATCTTCTCCTTAAACTGTCGGCACCCTTATGATAACTTCGGTACCCTTGTCCTCGCCTTCCGAATAGATGCTTACTATGTTATCCACGTTAAAATGCAGGTCAAGCCTTGCAATTACGTTATGAAGCCCGATGCCGTTTGAGTCACCCGTCTGTTCAGATGAAATAAGCTCATCGGACAGTATCCTGTCAATCTTCTCCTGAGGCATCCCTATACCGTTATCCTTAACGGAAATGCATGCCCTGTCACCCTCCCTGTACAGCGACAGCGTTATGAGTCCTTCCCTGTCGATATTCCTGATACCGTAATTAACGGCGTTTTCTATTATCGGCTGGAGAGTCATGCTCGGGATCTCTATTCCCGTCAGCTCCTCATCTATGTCCTTTTCAAAATGTATATCCCCCGAAAACCGTACATTAAGGATGTATACATAGTTATCAACCAGTTCTATCTCATCCGCAATGGTCACGAGCTCGTGATTCTTCTTTATGTTGTACCTGAAGAAATCAGCCATCTTCTGGATATATGTATTCGTCCTGTCCGCACCCTCAAGCATCGCAAGCTGCGCTCCGGCATTAAGGGTATTGAAAAGAAAATGGGGATTTATCTGTGCCTGAAGATACTTAAGCTGGGCATCCTTAAGCGCCGCGTTCATCCTGAGTTCCTTCTCCTTCATGGCGCTTTCCTTTTCAACGTTATCCTTAACCTGCTCGATATAGTCGCGAAGGCTTGAGATCATCTGATTGAACGCACCCGTAACGACGCCCACCTCATCGCTCGATTCAACACTTAAGGGCTCTCCGTCAAGCTTGCCCTGCGATACCTCGTCTGCCCGTTTTGCAAGCGAACTTAACGGCCCCGTGATCGACCTTGTCGCCACTATGATGAGCAGGATATTACAGATCGCCACAAGGATAAGGATCGTTAAGCAGAAAAACTCCGAATACTTAAGGGATCTGAGCATTGTCGCATAGTTGCCCGAACTTTCCTTGAACTGCTCGTTGTTAAGGCTGTAAATACAGGTATTTAGATAGTCGTATATCTTTGAGCTCTCATTATACAGATCCGCATACCGGAGTATCTTGCGGCCGCGCTTAGCATTTACCGCCTGCTCGGTGATATCAAGATAGGTGTGGGACATATCCACTATGCACTTTTCCATATATTTAAGCTCGCTGCTTGTCGCGCTTATCGAAAAAACGTCGATACCGTCCCTGTATTCCTGCTCGTATTTGTAGTAATCCTCCAGGGATTCGGTATTCTTAGTCTTAAGGTACTGTGTCATGTTATCATGGACGTCCTTAAGCTTGTCCGAAAGCTCGTTAAGGCTTACGTTGTCAGAATACAGGGCCTCTATACGTCCGATCATCTGGTTTAGATTGAAATAGACGTATACATTGACCACAAATATGAGCGCAGTGGTGATAAGGAACAGAATGATGAGGCGGGTCTGTATGGACATGTTGGCAAAACGACGGTACCTATTCATCTTCAGCACCGCCTTCCAGATAATCACCCACGTTATCCCTGTTGATTATCTTGTAGTCAACACCGTAGTATTCGCTGACCCTTTTGTATTTGATATATTCGTTTAAAGCATCCACGCAGTCATGTCCGAGCTGCTGTGTGTCTATGGTTATCGTTGCATATATGATCTGTTTTTCAACCGCGCGCAGTATGGTCTCGGAATCGTAATAACCGATGACTATCGACTTTCCGACCTTGTTCTGCTCAACTATCGTCTGGTAAACGCTTACCGTGTTTACTTCGTTAAGACACACGATCACATCGGGAAGTCCCGGATCCTGGAACACGCTCCTTATTGATTCTTCCGCTGTGAACTCACCGCTGTTATCGATCTTGGTCGTTGATACGTTTATCTCGGGGTAAGAATCACCCTGCTTCTGTATCGTTTCCTTTATCGCCGTAACGATGACGTTCTGCGAAGTATCCTGAACATTCTCATCCGTCAATACAAGAACGTTGACTCTCTTGTCATCTCCTGTATGCTTTGCAGATGCTTCACGGCTGACTCCAAGGATGAGCCTTCCGTATTCCATACCGAGGTTATACAGGCTGACGCCCACATAACTCTTACGCTGGCTGCCCGCCGCATCGGCCCTTACCGTAACAACCGGTATGCCTTCCGAATTGGCCTTGTTTATAAGGAGGATCGAATCGGCGCTGTTGTCGGCCTCGTATATGATGCCGTCAACTCCCGAAGCGATGGCCATTTCCATAAGGTCATACTTGCCGTACTCCGCCGCCAGGTTGACACCCGTCCGGTCGATATAAACATCGGTGAGTTCACCTTCCTGCTGCATGCCTTCATAGGCCGTCGTCCAGAAGCTGTCCTCGTTATCTCCCGTTACAAGGGCATAGTACCTGTCATATTCCCGGTATCCCTCGTCAGACCTTAAAATGTCAGCCTTTACACGTATCCTGAAATAGATCATACTTCCTACCGTGATAAGTCCGGAAAATATGACCATCACAATAAGAAGTATGGATGCTATCGTATACTTTTTCTCCCTGCCGTTTCCTGCTTCACTCATGCCGGATCCTGATTTTCTTCCTGCGCTTCCTCCGCTGTCGGACTTTTGTTTTCTTCCCGTGTTTCTTCGGCTGCCTGGCCTTCGTCTTCTTCCTGCTCCTTTGATCCTTCCTGCTCTAAGGAAGCTTCCTGTCCTCCCGGACCTTCCTTCACTGCCGGTTCATTATCCGCGCTCTCATCCCCGGCTGCATCGGCTTTATCCGTATCTTCCTCTGTATCCTCTTCGTCCTCGCTGATTCCCTTGTAGCGGTTGAATATCTTCATGAATTCCTTGCCTGTGATGCTCTCCTTCTCAAGCAGGTAAGCTGCAAGCTCATCCATAAGCTCACGGTTTTCGTTAAGCATTTCCTTGGCCTTTTCATAGGACTCGGAAATTATGCGCATTACTTCGGTATCGACATCGGCCGCAGTCTTGTCGGAGCACTCCAAAACCTTACCGCCGTTAAGATAGCGGTCCTCAACCCTTTCAAGCTGGATAAGTCCGAACTTGTCTGACATTCCGTACTGGGTAACCATATCCCTTGCGATGCCCGTTGCCTGTTCTATATCGTTTGCGGCTCCGGTGGTCACCGAATTGAATACAAGCTCCTCGGCCGCACGTCCGGCAAGTGCCGTGATTATGCGTTCCTGCAGCTCGACCTTTGAACGCAGGTGCTTCTCCTCGTCGGGCACATACCATGCGTATCCGAGCGCACCCATCGTACGCGGAACGATCGTGATCTTCTGTATCGGATCGGTATTCTTCTGGAGAGCGCTTGCAAGTGCATGTCCTATCTCGTGGAAGGATACTATCTTCTTCTCCTCGGCGCTCATTACGCGGTCCTTCTTCTCCTTACCCATCATGACTACTTCGATGGCTTCAAGGAGATCGTTCTGGTTGACCGCTTCCCTACCCTGCTTGACCGCATTTATAGCAGCCTCGTTTACCATGTTGGCAAGGTCTGATCCTACGGCACCTGCGGTTGCAAGTCCTATCTCCTGCATATCTACCGTCTCGTCAAGGAGTACGTCCTTGCTGTGTACCTTAAGTGTATCTACGCGGCCCTTAAGATCGGGCTTGTCAACGATTATGCGCCTGTCAAAACGTCCGGGACGCAGCAGGGCCTTATCAAGTATCTCGGGCCTGTTGGTCGCGGCAAGGATCAGTATACCCTTGCTTGTATCGAAACCGTCCATTTCGGAAAGCAGCTGGTTAAGCGTCTGCTCACGCTCGTCATTACCGCCCCCGTACCTGGAATCACGGCTTTTTCCTATGGCGTCGATCTCGTCTATGAAAATGATGCAGGGTGCGTTTTTGGTAGCTTCCTTGAACAGGTCCCTTACCCTTGATGCACCCACACCTACGTACATTTCGACAAAGTCGGAACCGGCAAGCGAGAAGAACGGAACGTGGGCTTCACCCGCAACAGCCTTGGCAAGCAGAGTTTTACCCGTTCCGGGAGGTCCGACGAGCAGTGCGCCCTTCGGAAGCTTGGCACCAATCTTTACGTACTTACCAGGGTTATGCAGGAAATCAACCACCTCCTGCAGGGATTCCTTCGCTTCATCCTGTCCCGCAACATCCCTGAAGGTGATACCCGTTTCCTTCTGGACGTATACCTTGGCATTGCTCCTGCCGACTCCCATTACGCCTCCGCCGCGCGACATGCGCCGCATAAGGAAGCTTAAGAGTATCCATACCGCAACAAGCGGCAGGACGTATGTTAAGATTATCGCAATGATATAATCGGCAGATGAAGTCTCCTTCTGCTCAAACTTGACTCCCGCCTTTAAAAGCCTGTC
>JAILJC010000148.1 GCA_024694965.1 Lachnospiraceae bacterium | reverse complement strand
AGCACCCGAGCCGATACCCTTCCAGAAGATATCTGAACCCACGATAGCCATGAACTTCATGGTGAATGATTCTCCGCTTGCCGGACAGGAAGGAAAGTACGTCACCTCAAGGCATATAAGGGACAGGCTTTTCAAGGAGCTAAACACCGACGTTTCACTGCGTGTCGAGGAGACAGAATCACCCGATTGTTTCAAGGTTTCCGGCCGCGGCGAGCTGCACCTTTCGGTACTTATAGAAAACATGCGCCGCGAAGGTTATGAGTTTGCGGTAAGCAAGGCTGAGGTGCTGTATAAAACCGACAGCAAGGGCAGGAAGACGGAGCCCATGGAGGTTGCTTACATAGATGTTCCGGATGAGTTCACCGGCGTTGTCATCGAAAAGCTCGGACAGCGCAAGGGCGAACTGCAGAACATGTCGCCGATAACGGGCGGTTACACGAGGCTTGAATTCTCGATCCCCGCGCGCGGCCTTATAGGTTACCGCGGCGAGTTTATGACTGATACCAAGGGCAACGGTATCATCAACACGATATTCGATGAATACGCACCGTACAAGGGCGACATCCAGTACCGCAAGCTGGGCTCCCTCATTGCGTTTGAGAGTGGAGAATCAATAACCTACGGTCTGTTCAATGCCCAGGAGCGCGGTACCCTGTTCATCGGTCCCGGCGAGAAGGTTTACTCGGGTATGGTAGTGGGACAGAACGGAAAGCCAGAGGATGTCGAAATAAACGTCTGCAAAAAGAAACAGCTTACAAATACAAGGGCTTCGGGCTCGGATGAGGCATTGCGTTTAACGCCGCCTAAGATCTTAAGCCTTGAGCAGGCGCTTGAGTTTATCGATGCGGATGAACTGCTTGAGATCACGCCCGAGAATTTAAGGATCAGGAAAAAGATATTGGATCCCACTCTGCGTAAGCGTGCCGGCTTCAGAAAAGAGTAACTAAGCGCTTGATTTTTCATGTGCTTCTGTTATCATAAATATGTATGGAGTTTTTTAAACAGGGAGTAATAAGGAGGTATGATTTATGAAGAAAAAACTGATGATCCTTCCGCTGGTGCTTCTATGCACGCTGTTTTTCGGAACCTTCGTCTATGCAAAGACAGTTTCGGTGTATTTTGTTACACCGTACGGCATCCATTTAAAGAAGGCTGCGCAGGGATCGAACATGACCTATAAGGGTCCCACGGATGTTAATGTTCCGGGTTATGTATTCTGCGGATGGTCTGTTCCGCTTGCAAACGTGCAGACCGACCTTATCGCATGGCCCATCTATACCCGTACGGACGGCTCTGTTTCGGCTTCGGTTGATGCCTGCAATGTATTGACCCATGCGCCTACAGGAGTTCTTTCCTATTCAACCGCGAACGGCGGTGCGAACCTTGAGATATCCAATGCGGTAAAGGCTGTTCCGCAGACACCCATGGCAACACCGTGTACACTGACAGCCGAGCAGTCGATAAGGCTCAATCCCGTCGGTGTTCCGGGCAAGACCTGTGTTGTTAAATGGTATAACGGTTCAAACAGCGAACTGTGGAAGACTGATGTCGTTGCATACGGTGCATCTCTTCCCCAGCCTGCGGATCCCTGCATAAGCGGACTTGAGTTCGTTGGATGGGACGGATCATGGACCAATATCACGTCCGACAGGAACATTGTCGCATGCTATTTCAAGACAAAGCACATACATTTTGTATGCGGCAAGTGCGGTGCAAGCTTTGATGAGACGACAATACGTTCCACAGATTCATATGAGGCGGCTGCCGAAGGCATAAGCTTATATGATCATCATCACGGCGAATTCGACGGCTGGGATATTGAAGAATATGACGGCGGTTCGGAAGTAGTAATGACACTTAGGTTTAAAGACTGATACCAAATCATACAGTTCATTAAATATGGTGGTATTTTCCGAAAGGAGGTGGTTTTTGTGAAGAAGACAATAAAACAGTCATCAGATGTTCCTCATCGATCTAGCATAAAAACCATCATAGGAGGAAAATACCACCATGTCTATGGAAGAAATCAAGGAATTAATAGATAGCAGACAGTATACCCGGCTGCGCCAGGAACTCGCCGAGCTGCAGGAGGCCGATATAGCGGCAGCACTCGAGGAGCTTCCGAAGGATGAGCTTATAAGGGTATTCAGGATACTGCCCAAGACGATTGCGGCGGATGTTTTCGCATACCTTTCTATAGAGACCGAGCAGATGATAATCACTGCCCTTACGGATCGCGAGGCTGCGAACATCATAAACAACCTGATGGCCGATGATGCTACCGACCTTATGGAAGAGATGCCTGCGGGAGTCGTAAAAAAGCTGCTTGCAAACGCATCAGCCGAGACCCGCAGGGATATAAACCATCTTTTAAGATACCCCGAGGATTCCGCGGGAAGCATCATGACGGTCGAGTTCGTAGACCTTAAGGTAAACCTGACCGTTGCCCAGGCAATTGAGCGCATAAGGCGTACCGGTATAGATAAGGAGACGATCAATATCTGTTATGTTCTGGATACCGAGCGCCACCTTATAGGAACGGTGTCTCTCAGGTATCTGCTGCTTAGGAAAGCGGATGAAGTTATCGGCGATTTCATGAACGATAACATCATTTCCGTAAACACGATGACCGACCAGGAGGAAGTTGCAAGACAGTTCTCAAAGTATGACTTTACCGCGATGCCGGTAGTTGATAACGAGAACAGGCTCGTCGGTATCATCACCATCGATGACGTTGTCGACATCATGCAGGAAGAGGCAACGGAGGATATCGAAAAGATGGCGGCTATCTTGCCTACGGATAAGCCGTACATGAAGACCGGTGTATTCGAGACCTGGAAGAAGCGTATCCCATGGCTCCTTCTCCTCATGATCTCAGCCACCGTAACCGGAAAGATAATCACTCATTACGAGGATGCCCTCGGAACCTATATCGTACTTACAGCCTTTATCCCGATGCTCATGGATACGGGCGGTAATGCGGGGGGACAGGCAAGCGTTACGATAATCCGTGGACTTTCACTTAACGAGATCGAGTTCAGGGATATGATCAAGGTCATCTGGAAGGAGATAAGAGTCGCAGCCCTGTGCGGATTTACACTCGCCTGCGCCAACTTCATTAAGATCATGCTCATAGACCACGTTACCGTTACGGTAGCTTTGGTCGTTTGTTTAACACTCCTGCTTGCTGTACTGCTTGCCAAGCTTGTCGGATGCACGCTTCCGATGTTCGCACAGAAGATAGGCTTCGACCCGGCGGTCATGGCAAGCCCGTTTATCACGACTATTGTTGATGCGCTGTCGCTTGCGATATATTTTACGATAGCTACACGATTATTGCATATATAATAACTATATAGATTTGATGCCGGTCGCAGTGATACACATGCGGCAAAAACGGCCCCGCTCCGTTGAACTAACCGCTAACTCCAACTATGCATCCGAAATGTTCACGAAGCGTATGTTCTCATCTCGGATGCTTAGTTTCCGTAAGCGGTGGATTTCAACTGCGCTCCTGGCCTAACCATTTGCCTGCATGTGATCCTTGCTCCCTTACAGTATTATTATGATAAAAAAATTACTCTCTTACTTAAGTGAATATAAGAAATATGCCATCATCACTCCGGCGTGCATGATCCTTGAGGTCGTTGCGGAGACCATCACTCCGCGCCTCATGGGACTGCTCGTGGATAACGGAGTTGATAAGGGCAATGTCGCATATATAGTAAGGGTCGGCCTTATGATGCTTTTCTGCGCCATGTTCGGCCTTATAGCCGGACTTACGGGCGGATTTACCGCAGCCAAGGCCTCGACCGGTTTTGCACGCAATTTAAGAAAAGGGATGTATGAGAACATACAGACCTTTTCATTTTCAAACATTGACCGTTTCTCATCGGCAGGCCTCATTACAAGGCTTACGACCGATGTCACAAACGT
>JAILJC010000147.1 GCA_024694965.1 Lachnospiraceae bacterium | reverse complement strand
TGACAAATCCTAAATTTACTTTAGGGTTAGTTCTGAAAAATGTTTTGGAAATGTCATAAGGAATCCACCATCTTCGATGGTCCTCCCTTATGACGAATTTCAGGGATGGTTTATACTATTAGATTTTCAAGGTACTTACTGTACGAAAAATACACGTTTTTTCCGCGACAGCTTATACATAATATCACCGCAATTTCCCATTGTCAAGGGCTTTTTCGGCATTTTTTATTTAAAAAAACGCATAAAAAAGGCCCCCACAATATCTTGTGGAAGCCGCGTCTTCAAACCACTATTTTCTTTATGAAATAAACCTGAAAAGCAGGTTGTTGTTAAACAGATATGAAAGGAATACCGAATCCTGTACTGCCTTAAGCAGCTTTCCTCCGAGTTCGTTTCCCAAAAACATTATAATAATGAAAAAAACTATCCACACTATGATAAGTGCCTCTGCCCCTCCGACAAGCGCCCCCAAAAACTTATTGAGCTTTCTTATAACGGGAAGCTTCGCTAAAAGGTCCGATGACTTAAGCAGGATCTTAAGTGCCAGCCAGAAAGCCACGTATACACCGACAAATGATCCCGCATTAATGATAAGGCGGGCAATATACCCTGCAATAAACTCTTTAAACACGGTAGCTAAGAGAGCCTGATACATTTCGGAGGCATTCTTCTCGATAAGGTCATTTTTGAATATCTCGGGTATGTCAAGATCATTGATCGTATCACCGGGCACAACACTTCCGTCCCCGTCTTCGGTATTATCCCCCTCCTCTTCACTGCCTTCTACCGAATACAGCTTTTCAAGGAATACACTTACTACCTTCTTTTCTGTGTTTTCGTATATTCCGGTATGATTTATGATATATCTGCTTACCTGCGGAGAAACAATAACGACCGCTATTAATATTATTATCGTTCCGGCAAATGATATTACAAGCCTGAAAAAGCCCTTAACCCAGCCGTATATGATAAATCCCGCAAACAGCACGGCCACGGCAAGGGCCAGCCAATTCATATCCATTACTTAAGCTGAATCTCCTCTGTTTTTGTCCCGGATACCAAAAGATACTTGGTTACCGAATCGGTCGGGACCAGTTCGACTATGCTGTCTTTAAACCTGCCGTTGAATTTCTCGACACCCTTTAAATTATAGATCACGCATTCATCGCTGTTGTAAATTATCACAAAATCCTTATTAAACACTATATCGCTGTAGTTTAAGGAAAAATCCTTGGAAAATACAATATTCCCCGAAGTATTGTACATATCCAGATGGTATGGATTGCCGCTTCCTCCTTCGGCATATACAAGACCGATATATTCTTCATTACAGAATACACTGTGTATTTCTTCCGTTATTTCCGTTTCAAAAACGTTTTCGGGCTTCTGGGCTCCCTTAAATATCTCGAAGCGGTTATCGCCGACCGCAAACGAAGTATTGTCATTCATGAAATTCACATAGGATACGATGGAATTACTGAAATTGTAGCCTGCCACCAGGTTGTCTATCTCATTCTGGCCCACATTGCCGAAATTATAATATGCGACCGAAGACGTCAGTGATCCTCCGTCTATAATAAGGTAGGAAACGCATAACATTATTCCGTCATTTGATATGGAAATGGCAACGGGATAACCGCTCTTGTCCATTGTTGTACGGTCATTTGCTATATTCTGCCCTTCCTTGTTATACAGCTTGACCCATGTAACATCGCCCTCTTCCAATATTACCGCAACATTACCGGTCCCCGAAACACACAGGTTCTGTATGGGAAGTGTGGTATCTATCTCTCCCTGCTTGCCTTCACTGTTTAACACATATATCTTGCTCTTCTTATAATCACCGACAGCGACATAGTCCTTGCATACATCGACTATGGGATTCTGCATTTCAAAAGTCTGGTTCCAGAGCATTTTATTGTCCATGCTGAAGGCCGCGATCCCGTCTGTGCTGTACCGCAGTATATTATTGTTGTATTTAAGGTATGAAGCGGTGGTGGATTCCTCGTATTCCATCGTCCTAAGGACCGTGTAATCCGTGTATATCATCCTTTTATAATTGATATACATAACAAGACCTGCTGCGCAAATGACCGCTATAACAGCCAGGATCCTATAAAGGATCAGCTTTCTGTGCCTGCTAATCTTTGCGCGGAATTCCGCCTGATCGTCATCATATCTGTCTTTGAAATAATTATCTATCTTCGCCATTGCTTCTTTATTATAAGGCATAGTGTCAAATGTATCCAATTTTATTTACGACTTTTTATTTTCCCCGTATAATATAATAGATTAGGTATTCTTAGGAGCTCACGGTTTTAAGGCTTTTGTTCCTTAGGATCATATTTTAATACAGGAGGTATTACAATGACTGAAAGGCAATTTGGCAAGGGAACCGTCATTTTTCACGAGGGTGACGTGGGGGAAACTTTTTTCCGCGTGATCAGCGGTAAAGTCGGAATCTTTAGTGCATATGAAACAGATGGCGAATATCTGATCAAGGAACTTAATCCTGACGATTATTTTGGAGAAATGGCTGTTATTGAGGCATATCCCCGCAGTGCTACAGCTGTTGCTCTCTCAGATGTTAAGGTTGAAGAGGCTACAACAAGTGAAATGGGTGTATTCTTTAAAGAAAATCCCGAAAAGGTTCTTCAGATCACAGGTTATATAGGCAAATGCATTCGTGACACAACGGAAGAATATATAGAGGTTGCAGGAACAATACAGAAACTTGGCGAAGGCGAAAAGAAGGACAGCCTTATGGATAAGCTTAGGAAGTTCGCCGGTGTCTATTCCGCACGCAGCAAGGAAATGAATAAGCTCAGTACCGAAGGAGCAAAGAGATTTTCTAAAGCAAAAAGCGATTCTGTTGAAAGCTATTCCAAGGAAACCATCATCTTTAAGCAGGGCGAGTTTGCAGAATGTATGTATGAGGTCCAGGGCGGAAGCGTAGGTATCTATTCTGACTATGGCAAATCGAACGAGAAGCTGCTTTCAACCGTAGAAGCCGGCGAATACTTCGGTGAGATGGGTCTTATCGACAACAAGCCCCGCAGTGCTACAGCAGTTATAATGGCCGACAACACCATTCTAGAAACTATAAAGAAGAAGGATCTGCTTAACCTGTTTAAGGAGAATCCTCCTCAGGCAGAAGCAATAGTAGCTCACCTTTCAGCTAAACTCCGTCAGGTTACCAAAAAGTATCTTGAAAGCTGCCACCTGCTTTACGATATATATAACGGATCAGTTAATGACAGTGAAATAGCAAAGAAGGCATCTGAATACGTAACATATCATGGCGTAGTTTAAACGGTATAAGGAAATGAGGAGGCTCTTGCCTCCTCATTTTTTATTGCGGTATTATCTTACTTCCAAAACCGATGACATCATATAAATGTATCTTTTCCTGAATTCCCTTGGGATTTACCCACAAATCCGTTTCGGGATTTATCTTTACCTTTTTGCCCGCAGCTTTATATGCCTCTTCAGAGATCAGTATCTGGCCGCCTTTTGTAAATCCTTCAATACGCGCTGCCAGATTCACATTCCGCCCAATCATATCATATTTTAACCTTATATCCGAACCGATATTTCCCAGTATTGCTTCTCCGGTATGAATGCCGATCCCTACGGATATCCCTGGATATCCCCTGCTTAAATTCCATTCATTTACCGTATCCATATTTCGCTGCATGGCAACGGCACAGGCAACCGCATCCCTTGCCGCATCCTCGTTTGGCTTGGGCGCCCCGAATACTGCAACGATAGCATCTCCTACAAAATCAAGGATATTACCGTTCCATGCATTAATAAGGTTTGTCATCTCACTGAGAAAATGGTTAAGCATATCGATAAATTCACAGGAATGCATGCTTTCACTTAAAGCGGTAGAATCACGCATATCCGTAAACAGCATTGTTACTTCCCTGCGTTCTCCGCCGACAACATTTGACTCTTTACTGTTTAATACCCAGTCTAAAACTTCATCCGTAAGGTAACGGCCGAAGGTATTATGAATAAAATCTTCCCTGTGAGCAAGGTTTTCCTTTAATTCCCTGTTTTCTTTTTCAAGTTCTTCAACTCTTTTTTTAAGTTCCATGTTCATAAAACTATTTCGCTCCCCGCTCTTGCATAAGAAACATTACTTCTTCCTATTTTCTTCTCTCTTTTTTTAAGGATCTCATCCGTATGCAGCGGATCATGATGGATTAGGAGCAGCCGTTTCCCTTCCGCTTTTTCCATAAGTTCGATCCCCTTACCGGGCGTAGAGTGTCCGAAGCCTATTCTTTTCTCGTATTCTTCATCCGAATATTGGCCGTCATACATTATAAGCTCCGCCCCTTTTGCAAAATCAATAAGACGGGAAAATGTTACTTCTTCATGTTCATAATCTGATATATATACCAGTGACTTGCCCCCGTATCTTATCCTGACAGCCACATTACCCCCGGGATGATTTCCTTCAATCCCATCAACGACAGCTTCCCCTATAAGAATAGGAAAATCAAGCTTTTTAACAGATATATCTCCTGCGTAATCGGCAAAGCTTAATGGCCAAAACGGAGGCGCATACAGTCTGCCTAACACTTCCCTTGCATCTGCTTCCTTTTTGACCGGAACGTAAATTTCAGTCTTTTGGCCCTTCATTGTAAGCCTCGGATACATTCCAAGTCCGAGGAGATGATCCAGATGAAGATGGCTTAACAAAATGACCGGAATCTTTTCAAAATCAACAGGAGCTCCTACAAGTCCGCTTCCGGCATCCAGAAAGATACACTCATCCCCGACCTGAACCATATAGCACGACGTGTCACCTCCGTATGTATCGAATTCTCTTCCACAGACTGACATCGAGCCCCTTGCTCCGAGTATAGTCAGTTTAAATACTTTTTTATCCATTCCGTTCCCTATGCAAACGACCGGGATATACTCCCGGTCGTTTAAAATCCTGCGATTAAACTTGATTATTTAAGAAAATCCTTGATCTGGTTGTAAATTCCCTCAGCATCCAGCTGATACTTATGGATAAGAGCCGATGCCGAACCCGACTCGCCGAATACATCCTGCATGCCTATCTTCTTAACAGGTGTCGGCAGCTTCTCGCTTAAGCAGTCGCATACGGCCGAACCAAGTCCGCCGATAACCGAATGTTCTTCAGCAGTCACTACCTTGCCGGTCTTTTTAGCCGAAGCTATGATAAGCTCCTCATCAAGAGGCTTGATAGTATGGATATTTATAACTTCCGCATCTATACCGTCATTTGCAAGCATCTTTGCCGCTTCCATCGATTCGGGAACCGTAAGGCCCGTTGCGACTATCGTAAGGTCCTTGCCTTCCTTAAGTACTATGCCCTTGCCCATTTCAAACTTATATGTAGCCTCATCATTAAATACCGGGACTGCTGCACGTCCGAACCTTAAATAAACCGGTCCCACATATTCGTAAGCTGCCCTTACCGCAGCACGTGCTTCAACATCATCCGCAGGATTAATGATGACCATACCGGGAATCGTTCTCATAAGTGCAATATCTTCATTACACTGATGGGAAGCTCCGTCCTCACCTACCGAGATACCGGCGTGTGTTGCACCTATCTTAACATTAAGATGCGGATAACCTATGCTGTTGCGTACCTGTTCAAAAGCACGTCCTGCCGAGAACATTGCAAACGATGAACAGAACGGAACCCTGCCCGTTGTTGCGATACCTGCAGCGATACCAGTCATATTCGACTCAGCGATACCTACATTTATATGCTTATCAGGATGTGCCTTCTTGAAAACACCCGTCTTAGTTGCTGCAGCAAGATCCGCAGTCAGAACCACAAGATCATCATGCTCATTTCCAAGCTCCACAAGAGCATTGCCGTAGCTTTCCCTTGTTGCAACCTTCTTTACTTCTGACATAATGCTTCACCTACTTTCTCAAGATCTGCCATAGCGATGGCGTACTGCTCGTCATTGGGTGCCGTGCCGTGCCATGAAACATTATTCTCCATAAATGATACGCCCTTACCCTTAACGCTCTTTGCGATTATAGCGCTCGGCATACCCTTTGTTTCCCTGGCTTCCTTAAATGCCGCTTCGATAGAATCAAAATCATGGGCATCACACTTGATCACATGGAAATTAAATGCCTTGAATTTCTCGTCTATCGGATAGGGATCACAAACCTCGGTAATGGGGCCGTCGATCTGAAGATTGTTATTATCCACTATCACAACAAGGTTATCAAGCTTCTTAAAGCCGGCAAACATTGCGGCTTCCCATACCTGTCCTTCGGCGATCTCTCCATCACCCAAAAGTGTATATACCCTGAAATCATCATTATACATCTTGGCAGAAAGCGCCATGCCCACTGCAACCGAAATACCCTGGCCCAGCGATCCGCTGCTCATGTCAACGCCGGGAGTATGCTGCATGCAGGGATGTCCCTGAAGATGCGAACCCAGCTTGCGCAGTGTTTCAAGCTCCTCAACCGGGAAGTATCCCCTGTGAGCGAGCGTTGAATAAAGAGCCGGTGCGCAGTGGCCCTTGGATAATACGAAACGATCCCTGTCCTTCTTATTGGGATCCTTCGGATCGATGTTCATCTCTTCATAATAAAGATAGGTCATGATATCCGCGCAGGATAATGATCCGCCCGGATGTCCGGCCTTTGCAGCATGAACAGATGTAACGATACCCTTACGGATCTCATTGGCTGTCTTCTGTAATTCCAATTTGTTCATGATAATCGTCCTTTCTTATTGATAAAATACCGCATTCCCATAGCGGAATGCGGTATTAGTATACCATAGAGGTCTTTTCGTTTCAACGATTGGTTAATTGATTAAACTAATCGGTCAACTAAGCGGTTGACACTGTCTTTACGTAAATAGTATAATTAGACGTCCGTGCAGCCGGGGAATTAGCGGCTCCTTGTACCTGAAATCCGCTATAGCAGGGGTGTTGCACCGTTAAGGGTATTTATCGTATGCAGCTGCCCTCCGTAAGTGGCGTTGATATCCGGGTCTTGCGCGGCGGGAATCCGCGAACCGTGTCAGGTCAGGAATGGAGCAGCACTAAACGGAACCTCCCGGGTGCCGCAAGGGTGCCTTGATTGAGCAGGCTGCGAAGGTAACGTGTATATGATGGTATTCGAGGCGGTGCGCACGGACTTTGATTTTGTTGGGTAATCCTTTTCTTACAGCTTTCCTTCCTTGAATTTAAGGATCATCTCGCTTCCGACGCTTAAACGGTTCCTGTATTCGGGAACATCTTCCCTCTTATACCATTTGGCCTCACTTATCTCGTCTTCCTGCCTTACAACGGTGTCATCTCCGTCAACCTCGGCAACGAATCCTATCATATGCGCCCCCGATATGCCCCAGGGCTGATCTTTATAAAGCCTTACGTTTTTGACCTTAAGCCCTACCTCTTCAAGCACTTCCCTGTGCACTGCATGCTCAAATGATTCTCCGATCTCAACATACCCGGACACAAGCTCAAGCCTGACATTTTTCGGACGCCTTAAATTCTTTACAAGAAGGATGCTGTCACCGTTGGTAACGGCGACTATCACGGCCGGGGATATCTGGGGATATGCCGCATGGCCGCAATCTGAGCACACAAAAGCCCTTTCCGTTGTTGAAGGAACCGTCTTTCCTCCGCAGCATCCGCAGAACTTCGATGCCATCTTCCAGTTCCTTAAATGATATCCGGTTGCTCCCGCAAATACCATTGTAAGGGGATCGAGTTCCCTGAAGCTGTGAATCCTTAAGAAAAACCACGCCGATTCCCCGGGTTTTAACAGTTCCTCCGCCTCCTCGATCTTGCGGCAGAACTTAATCTTGTCTGTATACCCAACAGGCAGCTCAATTTCAAAAAAGAATTCTCCGCTTATCTCAAACAGATAATAAGCATTATCTCTTATATCCTCAAATTCATGCCCGAATATCTCACTATAGTCACGGCAGCGCGGGAGGCTGTAGCTTTCATTTTCGTATTTAACAAGGATACCGTCCTTCTCATAGCACAAAAGATAGTCATCCCCGTTTATCGGCCTGTTTATATATGTAGGATCATATTTCTTCGGGTATATCTCGTGTATCATCCCCGTTACTTCCTTCCTTCTCGTATTTTAGCCGCTTTCTTAAGTCCGTAAAAAAGTCGGACAAAAGGCTTGAACACTCCTCCATAAGCACTCCCGTGGTTATCTCTACCTGATGATTGAACCTTGGCTCATTAAGGAGGTTTATTATCGATCCCGCACATCCCGATTTCGGGCTCATTGTTGCGATCACAACCCTGTCCATTCTTGACTGTACGATAGCCCCCGCACACATCTGGCACGGCTCCAGAGTCACATACATGGTGCAGCCTTCAAGCCTCCAGTCTCCCATTGCACGGCTTGCCTTCTTTATTGCAACAAGTTCCGCATGAGAAAGCGTGCTTTTATCTGTTTTCCGCCTGTTATAGCCTCTTCCGATTATCTTTCCTTCATATACGATAATGCATCCGATGGGCACTTCTCCTATGGCGGCAGCCTTCTTTGCCTGGGCTATAGCCTTTTTCATGTATCTTTCATCTTCGGAGAGCATAAGAAAACTGTTCCTTTCAAAACAAATCATATATAATGGAAGCAAGTAAAAGATACCACAAGGAGATACCACTATGCAAATCTGCGGACTTATGAAAACAACCCTTCTTGACTACCCGGGTAAGGTAGCTTCAACGATCTTCCTCGGCGGATGCAACATGCGGTGTGTCTTCTGTCATAACATGAATTTGGTAACAGGTGTTAATGAAATCCCCAAAATTCCGGTATCGGATGTTATAGATCATCTCAATTCAAGAATAGGTGTTATAGACGGTGTCTGTATCACCGGAGGAGAACCGACACTCCACCCGGATCTCATTGATCTGATCTCAACCATAAAAGAGATGGGTTTTCTCGTCAAGCTGGATTCAAACGGTTCAAAAACAAGCGTTTTGGAAGAATTAATAGCAAAAAAGCTTGTGGATTATATCGCGATTGACGTCAAAGCATCATTTAATAAATATCCGGTGATATGTGGGCTAAATTCGGGGTTTGACTCCGACAGTCAGGTAAAAAGCATAATAAAAAATGTCCGCGACACTATCGATCTACTTGTAAAACACGACTTAATTAATTATGAGTTCCGGACCACCGTGATCAGGGAGTACCATGATGAAAACGAGTTCGAACTGATCGGAGACATGCTTCAGGGTGCTTCCAACTACTACTTACAGGGGTTTGTTAAATCAAGATTTGTTCCAGAAACCTCTCTAAATGGCTATTCTGCAGACGAGCTTCGTCGATTTGTAAATATTCTTGCTCCAAAGATCAAACACGTCGACATAAGAGGTGTAGATTAGAAATACAATCTTCTTAAATCATGCTATAACTTAAAAATATTACTTTGTGACTAGTTTTGGGACTCAATGTATTTTATATAATTTACAACCATCAAAGCTATTTTTAACGTTACTGCATCGTCAAAAACCCTCACATCCAGCCCGGTAGCCTTCTGGAGCTTCTCAATTCGATACACAAGAGTATTTCTGTGGATAAAAAGCTGTCTTGCCGTTTCTGATACATTAAGACTGTTATCAAAGAACTTATTTACGGTCGACAAAACCTCATCATCAATATCGTCCGGTATAATATCACCAAATATTTCATTAATAAACATCTGGCACAGGTTCACCGGCAATTGATATATAAGTCTTCCTATTCCAAGCGTAACATATGAAATTATATTTTTATCAAAGTAGAATATCCTTCCTACATCAAGTGCCATGCAGGCTTCTTTATAAGATTTCGACAGTTCTTTTATTTCCTCAACAATGCTTCCGTAAGCGATCCTTACCTTAGTCATCAATTCGGTATTGAACATATCTGCCAGCATGCAGGAGGTTTCATTAAGCTGGTCATAGCTCTCGTCCTTACCGAGAGATTTTATGACGATAATATTCTTCTCGTTAACCGTAGTAACGAAATCTCCCCGTGAGTTGTAGAAGAGCTGTTTTACCATTTCAAGAGCGTTGTTGTCGGCGGTAGGTCCTGTTTCTATGACGATCACGCAGCGTGGCTTTACAGCGTCTATATGGAGCTTCTGTGCCCTGTTGTAAATGTCGACTAAGAGCAGGTTATCAAGCAGAAGGTTCTGGTAAAAGCTGTTGCGGTCAACCTTCTCCTTATATGCGGTTATAAGCCCCTGAAGCTGTGATACCATCAGCTTGCCTACAAGGAACAGATCGCCCTCTCCTTCCGCTATAAGAACATATCCCGGCTGGCTTCCCTCATACACCTTAAACAGCATGGCGCCGTTTGTCTCCTGGGTTTCCGCGGATGACTGGAGAAAGCCCAATACAGCCTTTTTATCAATGACTGAGGCGCCCTGCGTCTGCGCTATGATGTTTCCTATCGAATCAGCCACCATAAACTCCAGTTTGCTTATTTCACCGGCTTCGCTGATACAGTTGTAGATTATCTGATTTGAGATCAATACTTTATACCGTCCTTAATCATAATAAGTAAGTACATTATAGCACAAAAAGAGGGCTGATTAACATCAGCCCTCCTAAATATAAGCTTATCAAATGACTAGTTAGTGATCGTCTGCTCGGTATCCTTATCAAAGATATGGATCTTCTCAACATCAAGAGCAAACTTGATATTGTCGCCCGGACGAGCCGTTGTACGGGGATCAACCCTTGCAGTGATCGGGAACTCCTCAAGATCAAAGTACAGATAAACTTCAGCACCAAGGAGCTCGTAAACCTTAACCGAAGACTCAAATACGCTGTTGGGTGAAGCTTCGATGAACATTTCTGAATCATATACATCCTCGGGACGGATACCGAAAGTAACAACCTTTCCTGCATAGCCGCCGTCTATAAGTTTCTTTGACTTAGCGGGAGGAAGCGGGATTGCCTTACCTGCAACCTTAAGGCTTGCAACATCACCGTTAACCTCAACCTCTGCATCGAGGAAGTTCATCTGAGGTGATCCCATGAAACCTGCAACAAACAGGTTAGCCGGCTTATCGTAAAGGTTCTGAGGTGTATCAACCTGCTGTATAACGCCGTCCTTCATAACTACGATCCTGGTACCGAGCGTCATAGCCTCTGTCTGGTCATGTGTAACGTAGATGATCGTGGTTCCGAGCCTTTGATGAAGCTTTGCGATCTCGATACGCATCTGAACACGGAGCTTTGCATCAAGGTTTGAAAGAGGCTCATCCATAAGGAATACCTTAGGATTACGAACGATAGCACGACCCATGGCAACACGCTGTCTCTGACCACCGGAAAGAGCCTTGGGCTTACGATCAAGGAGCTGGGTAAGATCCAGGATCTTAGCTGCTTCCTTAACCATCTTATCGATCTCATCCTTCGGAACCTTCCTTAACTTAAGACCGAAAGCCATGTTATCATATACTGTCATATGAGGATACAGAGCGTAGTTCTGGAATACCATCGCGATATCCCTGTCCTTGGGCTCAACATCATTAACTACCCTGTCGCCTATCTTAAGTTCGCCTGATGAGATCTCCTCAAGACCTGCGATCATACGAAGAGTTGTTGACTTACCGCATCCCGAAGGACCTACGAAGATAATAAATTCCTGATCCTCGATCTCGAGATTGAAATCCTTAACTGCCTGGAAGCCGTTAGGATAGATCTTACAAATGTTCTTCAGTGATAAACTAGCCATTACGAAATCCTCCTAAATGTGAATGAATTTGCATATGATGCGCCTTTCGCACCATCCGAAATGAAGTATATCAGAGAAATATGATCGGCGTAATGACATGATTGCCCAAAATTTCAAACGATTAATATACATTTTGCCTAATCGGAAAATTTTAGAAAAGATTTATCATGAAAAGAAGCTGAATTTTTCGGTATCAGCTGCCGGAGCTGCTTTTACGGGCTCTTCTTTAACTGCCGGAGCCGCCGCCTTTACGGGTTCCGCCTCTTTTACGGGCGCTGAAACTTTGGCAGCTGTCGGCGGCGCTGCCTTAACGGCTGCATCGTTTGATGCTTCCGGAGCCTTCTTTACTACCTTCTTGACTACTACCTTCTTAACAACCTTTTTAACAACCTTCTTCTGAGGCTGTCCGTCCTGTGTCGTAACTTCCGCCTTCTTCACGGTTTCAGCCGCAGCGGATACAGCGGGCTTCTTTGCGGGAACCGGTACCTCAGGCTTTTCTTCCGCCTTCACAGGCTGCGCGGGAGCCGGTGATTCTTCCTTAACAGGTTCAGGCGCAGCAGGTACTTCCTCTATCACAGGTTCAGCGATCACAGGTATTTCTTCGATTTCGGGTTCAATAACCACGGGCGTCTCTTCCGGGATAACCTGTACAGGTTCAACAGGCCTTACAGCCTCTTCTTTCTTTTCCTCAACCTTCTCGGGTACAGGCTTTCCGGCCTCTTCAACTACCTTAAGCACAGGCTTTTCTGGCTCGATCTTGATATCCTTGGTATCTTTATAAAATACCATCTGGTTCTTTCCGCGTTTCTTAGCCATATACAGGGCTTTATCCGCTGCCTTGTACAATGCTTCAAATTCCGTTCCGTCCGAAGGGATCTCTACCGCACCGATACTTGCGGTTGCGGAATACTTCGTATATTCTCCGACCTTAAAGTTCCTGAAGAAGGTTTCCACCCTGTTGGCTTCGCGCCGCAGTGCAGCATCATCCTTAAGATCCTTAAGCAGGATGATGAACTCGTCACCGCCGGTACGTCCGATGATATCGTTGATCCTGAATTCGCTCTTTAACTGATGACCCAGAGTACTCAGCACTTCATCGCCGAATGCATGGCCCATCGTATCATTGATCTTCTTAAAGTTATCGATATCCAGCACGAACATTATCGCCTTCTTGTTCTTGCCTTCATTGTCAAGGTATTCCTTTATCTTTGTCTCGGTCGCAACCTTGTTATACAGGTCGGTCAGCAGGTCTGTTTCCGCCTGTTCACGCAATTCCCTGTTTGCCTTCCTGTAATTTGTCGCATTGATAAGGGAAATGATGATAAGGATCGCAACGAATATAAGTATGAGGATGACTATCTTCCAGAACATCGTGTTTGTTGACGAAATACTGTTCTGTGCGGCCTTGTTAATCTGGTCGTCATCCACAATTATCATGATAAATGTCTTAAAATCACCGACCGGCTGGTAAATAAAATACTTGGTCACGCCTTCCTTATTGGTGATAAGAGACTTGCCCTTGCCCTGCTGTTCCAGGTTCCTGAAAAATTCGTCCTTCTTGGTAACGCCGTTATAATTGGCACCGTCCAGATAATCAAACAGGCTGTCACCCTCTTTGAAAACCTTGGATTCCTGACCTGCACTGTCAAGTATCGTGCCGTCCGAGCCAAGCAGGATATATGTCGATGTCTTTGAGTTGCTGTTAAGGAACATCTCAAGATCGCTTATATTCTTGGGGGTATACTTAAGGATAAGATTTCCTTCGGCAAATGAAGCCGAAACATAATGCACGCAGTCACCGCTTGAATTTACTATGTATCTGTCGATATTTCCCGTATCAAGCGAAAGGTCGCCGTCCGTAGCCGCACTTATATCGGGGGCCTCGACACCGCTTGCATTCATGACTTTTCCGTCAGCCCTTAAAACATAGCCGTTGTCGATGTTAAGCTGTGTGATGGCGGAAGTGAGGATATTCACATTTTCATCGCAGAAATAATCATGATCATAAGAAAGCCTGGTCGCAAGCATCCTTGCAACCTGACCTATCATATAGACCTCGGACGAATAATAATCGGCTATTTCGCGCGCTTTGGAACTATACTCATCAATCTTCTTGTTCTTTTCCTTGGTGAGTATGTCCGTCTTGTATGAAGTTAGAGTAAAAAGAATGACAATAACCAGAATTACAGTGGGGATAACCCATTGCAGCATATTCTGGCCATTCTTTTTCTGTGTGTTCATGCCTCAAGTCTCCTGTTTACGGAAAAGAGCCTACAAAGCGGATTCCTCCGCTGTTTCTTCGTTTTCGTCCGGGGAAGCCTCACCGGTTTCTTCATTTTCTTCCGTAACTGTCGCATCAGCGGGAAGATACTTGTCAAAAACCCTTACATACATAAACGAACACCCGAAAGCAACGACGCTGAACAGGATAAATATCGAAAACAGCGTCATTATCGGAATGTATATAAGTGCCAGCGCGGCCAAGATCCAGATGGCAATGCAGCCGAGAGTCACCGGAAAGTGCCTTACGCTTATGATAAATGCATTCTTGATCGTATTTTTTACCGAGTTATCAAACTTTGACAGCAGCGGAAAAACAAAGGTAAGGGTAAACAGATAGAATATCAGCACAGCGATCAGCAATACCTGCATTACGCTTTCCACGCTGCTGTTGCCGATTGAAAACCCCAACCTGCCGCTCACTATCATGTAATCAAGTACAAGCAGGCCTCCCAATAAAAGGAAGATCAGCCATATTATCGTAGCCTGCACAAAATTCTGTTTAAACGACTTAAAGAACCCTTTGGTAATATATGACTCTTCATCCCGTGTCATCTTAAGCGTGATATAATACATTGCCGTAATGGAATCACCTATGGTGATCACGGGTATACAGCAGATCACAAACAGGATGTTAAGCCACATCAGATCCGCAACCCGGTTCATAAATTGAACAAAAGGGCTGTCCAGATTAAAAAACTTACCCATCAGGATTTATAACCTCAACTCAGTCTTTTCAGAAATTTGTTGCTTTTACCGAAAAATGCACACAATTTCCCATTAATTGTAGCTTATTTTTACATAAATTGCAATGTTTAACTACTTATGTTAATGCTTATTTTGCGGTATCGGACACTTATCTTAACTCCATCTTCATCGGAGTATACCTTATCCCGTCTTTTTCAACCTCTCCGCTCAGATCAAAAAAACCGATCCGGTGATAAAATCCAACGGCATAAGGCGAAGAATTTACAGTAACATATGTTATTCCAGCTGTCCTCGCATCCCTGAAATACCTGTTAAGAAGTGCCCTTGCGATCCCCTTAAGCTGGTAATCCTTGTCCACAAACAGGAGCGAAACATGATTTGCATTGCGTACTCCAAGTATGCCCACGATCCTCCTGTCAGCGAATGCACCTATGGCAACGTATTCGCCGTAGGTGTACATTCGCTTAAGAAGCGGATCCCTGACAAAGCTTTTAAAGCTGTGCACCCCTTTAAGGGAATATTCGGGTGCCTCGAAAATGAGAAACGTATCCCATGCAAGCTGCATGGCCGAATCCCACTCGTGCTTCATGATCGGCCGTATCTCGTATAATGTGTGCTCCATAAAGCCGCTACCTATTTTTTCCACTTGGAGAATAAACCGCTGAAGAACTCCTTAACCGTGTCACCGACATCCTTAAAGAATCCTCCTACCGCGTTTTTGACAAGCTTTCCGAGTCCGAGATCTTCAAGGCTCACGTCATCGATATTGAAGGTTCCCGCATTGATCTTGTCCTTATACTTGGCGTAGATATCGTCCGCCTGCTCGGCAAGTACATTAAAGTCAATACCCATGCTCTTTATCTTCATCATGAGCTTGACCGTCTTTTTGATGTCTTCTTCGCTTAATTGGACATCAAGGTCCTTCATTCCCTGACGTATCGCAGCCTCGATCTCCTCTTCTGTGTTAAGGTTGTTGGCCGCTATCTGTGCTTTAACGTAGGATATGATCTCCTCTGCCTTGGCATCGTTACCTACAGCCTCCTTGATCTCACCGGTGGTAACAAGCTCATTGAGTGCTGTATCAAGCGCTTTGTCGCTGACAGTAGTTCCCGACATCCTCTCATAAGCCTTGAGCGCGCCGATAAGGGCAGCCGTTCCCGAAATGGGAGACGGAGCAACTACCATGATATCCGCATTCTCAACACCTGCAGTGATCAGGGCATTCCTGTACATGTTTTCCGTACAGTAATTGATGTTTTTCGTAACGACGTTTACACCGTGGCCTGCCTCGGCGGCCCTTACGACAACCGATGACAGTGACTTGGTTCCTATTACGGAAGAAGCTATGTAAGAATCAAGCCTCTGGTGTTCTTCGGCATTTGTCACGTAAACTATGTCATAATTGGGAAGATCTGCCGGTGATATACCCATAAGAGTAAGTACCGTGTTTAGCTGATCTGCCGTTAAGTCAGCGCCCAGTGCAAGATAAGTTTTGTTGCTTGTTACAACAACCGCGGAATTGGACTGTACCGCATTTTCCGAGGTACTTCCTGCAGCCGGCGTAGGCGTTGGTGTTGGTGTAGCCGTAGGTTCGGGTGTGGGGGTTGCTGTGGGTTGCGCAGAATTGCCTGCATCATCCAGAATGATGGTATCAGTTGCAGCCGCGCTGACCGTAAAGCCCACGGTCATTGACGCAGCCAATAATAGGGCAATAAATCTCTTCATAATTAAATTCCTCCCTTCATCTACCTTATTTATAACACATTTTGACCAAATATGTTATATTCTTTAGTAAAAAAAAGCAAATATAAGGCTTTTTCGGTACATGGAGGCTGATTTGGAACTTAAAAATATCGATAAATTGAATGAAACCGGTCTTGTAAAGGCATTTTACACAACAATTCATGATTGTGCATGGAAGTTTGGCAAAGACGGAGCAATGGATAATTTTTCCTCTCTTGCCAAAACTCTTAAGCTAAGTACGGATAATATGGTCATGGTCTCTCAAAAACATACAGACAGGATAAAGCCGGTAGATAACAGCAACGGCGGCGAGATGATCTGTTTTTCCCCTTCGGATAACGAGTATGACGGGATGATAACGAATACAAAAAACTTATTATTATGCACTCTTGAGGCTGATTGTGTTCCTGTTTATATTCTTGATCCCGAAAATCGTGCCATAGGAATGGTCCACAGCGGATGGCGCGGCACTGCCGCAAACATTTCCGTAAATGCTGTAAAAATGATGTCTGAAAGGTTTAACAGCCGTCCGGAAGATATAATGATCGTCATCGGACCGCATATCTGTGCCTCCTGTTATGAGATCGGCCCGGAGCTTAGGGATGATTTTTCTAAGATGTATACGGATCCGGAACTTAACAGGTTCTTTACATACTTCAAGGGAGACAAATACCGCCTTGACCTTAAACAGGCAATAGTCATCTCCCTTGAAAGGATCGGCATCAGGGCCGAAAACATATATGATGTTGGTCTTTGTACCAAAGAGACTCCTTATCTTTGCTCATGGCGCAGGGATAATCCCGTTATGAAGAGCATGCTCACAGGGATAATGCTGATATGACTGCTGTTTAGCAGATCTCCGCACCTGAGGGCATCGGCTTTTCGGGAGTTACGAGTGCAAGGTTTCCTTCCGCATCCTCCGCACAGAGAAGCATTCCTTCGGAAACGACTCCAGCAAGAGTCGCGGGCTTTAAGTTAACGAGTACCATTACCTTTTTGCCTACCATTTCCTCCGGCTTGTAGTAAGCCTTGATACCCGAAACTATCTGCTTTACCTCACTTCCTATCTTAACCTTGCTGCACAGGAGCTTCTTGCTCTTTTTTACTTCCTCACATTCGATGATCTCTCCTACCTGGAATTGCAGCTTTGCAAAGTCATCATAGGTGATCTCCGGCTTGGCTTCTATATTAATAACGTCCGTTTCTTTTTCTTCACCTTCGCTGATCCCGGCTTCTTTCTCGTATTCAGCCTTCTGGGCAGCCCTTATCTTTTCTACTTCCGCCATGATCTCATTTACATCAAGACGGGCAAACAAAGCCTTGGGTTCTTCGGTTACCTTTGTTCCGGGTGCCGTAAGCCCGTATTGGTCAAGCAGATCGTAATCCCTTTCGGTACCGTGGATCTGCATGAGAATCTTATCTGCGGTTTCCGGCATGAAGGGCTTTAACAGATTGGCGCCGATGCATATTGACTCAACGAGATTATACATAACCTCCGACAGCCTTTCCTTCTTATCTTCAGACTTGGCAAGTACCCACGGCTCCGTTTCATCTATATATTTGTTGCAGCGGCGGAAAAGCGCAAATATCTCGGTCAGCGCATCTGCCACCCTGAAGGTCTCCATTTTGGCGCTTACCTTGTCCCTGCATGAGATAACAACTGTTTTTAAATCCTCATCCACCGGTTCAGTAACTCCGGTTTGGCTTACAAACCCGTCAAAATACTTATTACTCATGGATATTGTCCTGTTAACAAGGTTTCCGAGAACATTGGCAAGTTCTGAATTAAACCTCTCGACAACAAGCTCCCATGTGATCACGCCGTCATTATCGTAGGGCATTTCATGCAGAACAAAGAACCTTGTGGCATCAACTCCGAAGAGCCTTACAAGATCATCCGCGTAGATGACGTTACCGCGGGACTTACTCATCTTCTCTCCGCCCTGTAAAAGCCAGGGATGTCCGAATACCTGCTTAGGCAGCGGCTCGTTAAGTGCCATAAGGAAGATAGGCCAGTAAATAGTATGGAACCTTACTATATCCTTTCCTATAAGGTGAAGGTCCGCAGGCCAGTATTTCTTATATCTGTCAGAATAGTCACCCTCCGCATCATATCCTATGCCGGTAATGTAGTTGGAAAGTGCATCCAGCCATACATATACAACGTGCTTGTCATCAAAATCAACCGGAATACCCCATTTGAACGATGTACGGGAAACGCACAGGTCCTGGAGTCCCGGGAGCAGGAAGTTGTTCATCATCTCATTCTTCCTTGAAACCGGCTGGATGAACTCGGGATGTGTGTTTATATGCTCGATGAGCCTGTCCGCATATTTGCTCATCTTGAAAAAGTACGCCTCTTCTTTTGCGGGCTTTACTTCCCTGCCGCAGTCCGGACATTTGCCGTCCTTAAGCTGGGATTCTGTCCAGAAAGACTCACAGGGTGTGCAGTAAAGGCCTTCATACGTGCTCTTATAGATATCGCCCTGCTCGTAAAGCTTCTTAAATATCTTCTGAACCTGCCTCTCATGGTCTTCATCGGTTGTACGTATGAACCTGTCATACGAAGTACCCATCATATCCCACAATCCTTTGACCACGCCGGCCACATCATCAACAAATTCCTTGGGTGTGACCCCTTTTGCGGCAGCCTTTTCCTCTATCTTCTGCCCGTGTTCATCGGTTCCCGTCATAAAATATACATCATATCCCTCAAGCCTTTTATACCTTGCAATGCTGTCCGCAAGGATCGCTTCATAGGTATTGCCTATATGCGGCTTGCCCGATGTATAGGTTATTGCGGTAGTGATGTAGTACTTTCCCTTGTTTTCCATGTCTTCTCCTTTATTTCACTATTAATGTAGTATATTATCATCGCTTTTCGACCCGTCCGGTCAAATAAGCTCATTATAAACATCCCTCTTCGATATTCCCCTGTCCTTCGCGACTTTCTTCATCGCCTCCATGCGGTCAAGTCCCTTTTCCTCATATAATTTCATGTGTTCTTTAATTGATATATCCTGCCAGGAGCTTATTTCCTCCTCCTTAAGCTCTTTTCGGTCCCTTCCCTCAATGCAGAGGACGTACTCACCCCTTGGCTCATTTACAGTATAATACTCCAATGCCTGATCCATTGTAAAGCTGAGCACTTCTTCAAACTGCTTTGTAAGTTCCCTGCAAAGGGATATCCTGCGGTTCCCTAAAGCATCCTTAAGCTCCGCAAGGGTCTTCTTAAGATGATGCGGTGCTTCATATATTATGATAGTGCGGGTCTCCGATTTAAGTTCTTTAAGTATTTCCTGTCTTTCCTTCTTATCTGAAGGAAGAAAGGCTTCAAAGCAGAACCTCCTCGTACCAAGTCCCGATATCGTAAGAGCCGTGATCAGCGCACACGCACCGGGAAGTGAAGTAACCCTTATCCCCTCTTCGAGGCACATCTTAACAAATACCTCACCGGGATCCGATATGCCCGGAGTCCCCGCATCCGTTATAAGGGCAATGTCCTTACCGTCTTTTAGTTTATCTATAAGCTCTTTCGCCTTGTCATAGCGATTGTACTCATGATAACTGGTAAGAGGAGTATTGATCATAAAATGATTGAGCAGCTTTATGCTGTTCCTCGTATCTTCCGCTGCAATGATATCCACTTCTCTTAAAGTATCAAGTACTCTTTGTGTTATATCGGAAAGATTTCCTATTGGAGTGGCACACAAATACAGTATTCCCGGCTTGCTAACATCTGTCATTTTTCAATTCCGTCTTCAAAATGGTGGTTAAATCCTGTTTTATTTTATTACATATGTTTTTGCAACATGCGTTACTCAATACCCGTAAGTATCATAAATCTCGTCCGTATATACTCCCTGCTCCTTATATACGATCAGAGGCTTTTCGACAGTGAGCCTTGGATTTCCGCCCTTCAGGGCCTCTATAAGGACCATGTTCGGTTCCTTGTCAACGTAGGGAAATACAAGCTTCAGCCGCTTCGGTTCCAAATGATATTTTGTTAACGTCGCAAAAATCTCCACCAGCC
Source organism: Lachnospiraceae bacterium (assembly GCA_024694965.1). Classification (GTDB taxonomy): domain Bacteria; phylum Bacillota; class Clostridia; order Lachnospirales; family Lachnospiraceae; genus UBA2868. The sequence goes on along the minus strand of JAILJC010000147.1, from coordinate 9,358 downwards.
TGAACGGCCTGTGAACCATATAAAAACGTCCGTTACTTTTAAGCAGCCTGCTGCCTTCTCTTACGACATCTTCAAGTGTACAGCAGATCTCGTGCCTTGCTATCGCTTTTTCCTTATTATCTCCGGTAAGTCCGTGATTCCCTATCATATACGGAGGATTTGTAGTGATCACATCAAAAGAAGCCGCTTCAAATAAAGTCCCGGCATCATTTATATCCCCGCATACAATGTCTATATCTTTTTCAAGACCGTTAAGCGATACGCTCTGACCGGCCATCCTTGCGCTCTCCTCCTGTATCTCAATGCCCGTAAAATGGCTTCCCTCCGTTTTTGCCTTAAGGAGGATGGGTATTATGCCGGTCCCGGTCCCGATATCCAGTACGGTTTCGCCTTCCCTTACGGCCGCAAAACCCGACAACAGCACGGCGTCCATACCGAAGCAGAACTTCTTCTCATTCTGGATTATCTTATATCCGTTCCTCTGAAGATCGTCTATCCGTTCGTTTTCATTATGCTCAATCGTCATCAAGCTTTGACTTTCCATCACTCTTCTCCAGCTGCTCAAGTGCCTTAAGTTCGGCTTCTTCCGCCTTATCCTTATTCTTGTCCCTTCTGTGGCGGGACTTGAATTTAAGCTGCGAAGCCTTGTATTCCTTTATTTCCTTCTCGTCGCCCTCTTCTATTACAACCTTCACAAGCTGCCTTAATACATTGACGCTTGCCACCTCACCCTTAAAACCGTCATCCGTAGTGACCGAATCACCCGGATTTGGCAGCTTTTTATTGAGTTCCTCGTAGGTTTCTTCCTCATTTTTAAGACAGCACATAAGCCTGCCGCAGATTCCCGATATCTTGGTCGGATTAAGGGATAAGTTCTGTTCCTTTGCCATCTTTATGGATACGGGAGCAAAGTCCGAAAGGTATGTATGGCAGCACAGCGGACGGCCGCAGAATCCTATTCCTCCGAGTATCTTGGTCTCATCCCTTACACCGATCTGCCTTAACTCGATACGGGTCCTGAACACGGACGCAAGATCCTTTACAAGCTCCCTGAAATCCACCCTTCCGTCAGCTGTAAAATAGAAAAGCACCTTATTGTTGTCAAATGTATACTCGGCATCGATAAGCTTCATTTCAAGCCCGTGCTTTACTATCTTTTCCTTACAGATCTTGAAGGCTTCCCTTTCTTTCTCCCTGTTTTTCTTCTCCTTCTGGCTGTCTTCTTCAGTTGCCTTTCTTATAACCGGCTTAAGCGGCTGGGTAACCTCGCTGTCTTCCATTTCGGTAGGCGGAAGGACCACCGTACCGAATTCCACTCCCCTGGCCGTTTCGACTATAACATGATCTCCCTTCTTCATATCTATGCTCTTGGGATCGAAATAATATACTTTTCCGGCTGTCCTGAAGCGTACTCCTATCACACGTATCATCTTAATTCTCCTTTATCGCCAGCAATAAAAGCTCCATGGCCAACTCAAAATTGACATTTGCCTTTAACCTGACCTTTGTTTTATCTATTGTTTCTATTATCTTTTCTATCCCTTCATATGAGCTTCTGCCCGCTCTTTCCCTGATAGCGCGGACTTCATCCTTGAAAATAAGGTTGTCAACGTCATTTGTTGCCTTAAGCATGAGTACGTCCCTGTACCATATCAGCAGGATATCAAGGTAATCGTCTATGTTCATTTTATAGGCACTTATCTGGTTCACGGCTGACACGAACTCGTTCATATCCATCTCATCCGCATATTTAAGCACCCTTACCGCATCATTTTTAATGTTGTCAAAGTCCTCGCTTGTCGCAAGGTGCTTGGCTTTTCCTATATTTCCCCTTGCAAAGGCCACGCATATATCGGCCTGATAATCGGGAATATGGATCCTTTCCATAAGGTACTTTCTGACCGTCTTATCATCGACCGGCCTCATGTTAAGGACAATGCTCCTTGAGATTATCGTCGGAAGGAGAGATGAAATGTTGCTCGTAAGCAGCATTATCACTACATATTCCGGCGGTTCCTCAAGAGTCTTTAACAGCGCATTCTGTGCCTGGATGCTTAATTTCTCCGCATCATTTACTATATATATCTTCCATCTGCTTGAATACGGCCTTACATAAACGTCAGACACTATCTGCAGCCTGACATCTTCCACCCCTATCGTACCGGGCTTTTCATGTATGACGGTCTTTATATCCGGCTGATTGTTGGTTATCGCCTGTTTACAGGCGTGGCATTCCATGCAGGGATTACCGTTTTCGTCCCTGTTCTCACACTGGAGGGCCATAGCAAAGGTATTGGCAATGAATTCCTTACCCGCATTCTTCTCACCGTTTATTATGTAGGCATGGGACACATTGTCCTGTTTTACCGTATTTGCCAGATGTTCCTTAATATGATCTTGTCCTATGATGTCACTGAATTTTGCCATATCCGTTCCTTAAGTAAATATATCGAGCAGCATTCCCTTGATCTCATCGATCTTTCCGAGTATCGACAGGTGATCCTTTTCTTCCTTCATAAGCTCTTCCGCAAGGGAATCGAGGTTTTCGTCAATAAGCCTTATTATGCCGTAAACACGATGCCTTCCCCTTCTGTCAAGGAAGTTTTCCCTTGAAAACTTATGAGACCTGTTTACCACCTCATTTAAAAATTCCTTGATAAGCGTCCTGTATCGCTTCATGTCCCTAACGTCCATGTGCTTGCTTATCTTCTTGCCCTGCATGGTGATATCCTGGAACATGAGGTTCAACCGTTCCTGAAGGTTTTCATCATCGATCCGGCTCATAAGTGTAAACTTAAACTGTTCGTCGGTCATCTTAACCTGCTCGGGCTGTTCGGAAACTCCCTGCGTCGGAAGCATCTGGTTTATCTTCATATCCATACCGGTCCACCTGCCTTTTTAGGCCTTTTAAGGTCCTTTAAAATCGTTTGTTTCCTTTATTATAAAAGCCTCAATCTCACTCAGACATGCATAAAGATCTATATTTTCAAACCTTCTTTTGATGCCTGCCTTCTTAAGCTTTTCCTCCGAAAAATCCTCGGTATCGGTTAAGAACCTGCGGCACATCTCCGCATATCTGTGGTTTCCTGGCTTTTTTTCGCGCTTAAGTGCCCGGGTCAGCCGCTCTCCGTCCTCAACCTCGATATATATGGGTATCACCCTATCTTCACCGAAATACTCCCTGGTCGCCGTATACGATTTCAAAACACCAAGGATCAGATAATTCTCACTGTCTATATCCTTAAGAGAATCCCTGACGGTAAAATACCTCCACACTCCGTGAACGGTATCATATGCCCTCTCCTCGATTATGCTCCCTTTCTCCTTTAAGTCCCAGTATTGCTTTTCTGACACATAATGATATGTCTCTCCGTCAACTTCTCCGTCCCTTCTCGGACGGGTAGTGTACATCACAACACTCTTAAGCTGTCCCGGATAATTGCCAAGGAGCTTTCTGTATATCGTATCCTTTCCGGTGGAACTCTTACCCACTATATAAAATATCTTACCCATAAACTTCTATTTCCCTGTCTTTGCTTATCCCCGTAACATTCAGTCCCGTATCAATATCATCAAGTATCCTGTTAATAAGGCTTTCGTTTATTCTCTCGCCGGGGACGATAAGAGGTATCCCGGGCGGATAAGGCATTATATGGCCTGCACATATAAGTCCGCAGGCCTCCTTCAGCTTAACCTTCCTCTTTCCTTCCCCCGCTGCCTCATACGCCTGCATGACCTGTTCGGGTTCTTCAAAGGTCCTCACCTTTGATCCTTCATAGAAAGAATCATCCCTGCCCGACATCTTCTCATCAATGCATTCTATGGCATTTATTACTCTTTCAAAAGCCTCCCTGTCATCCATAATAGTCATGATAAGAAGGCAATATGTTCCGGCTGCCATTTCAGGCTCAATATGATGAACCGTTCTTAACTCTTCATACAGTTCCCTGCCCGTCATACCGGTGCCTGACGTGGATATTACTACCTTGCAGGGATCCGCTTCAAAAGCGCCAAACTCGCTTTTTAAGGCATTTCTGTCCAAATATCTCAGCTTTTTAAGGTCTTTTGCACGCCTTTCAAACCGGCTCAAGTTCTCAAGAAAAGCTCCAAACAGTTCCCTGCCCTTATCAGCTACGATGCTCATGCACCCGTCTATGCCGGCCATTAACAGATATGACGGAGAGCTTGACTGGTAAATCCCAAGCATACGCCGTACCTTTTCACTGTTTCCGTATGGCCCTCCTATATGTATAAGGGCCGTCTGTGTCGGGGCCGGAAGCGTTTTGTGCACGCTGTTTATAACAATATCCGCCCCTGCTTTTACCGCCGACTGCGGAAATCCTTCATAAAACCCGAAATGCGCTCCGTGAGCCGCATCAACAATGAGCGGCACAGAATGCTCGTGAGAAACAAGAGCAAGGGCTTCTATATCTGATACTATCCCCTCATAGGTAGGGGATGTGATGACTACTGCCTTTACTTCGGGATATTTGTTAAGAGCCTCCCTTAATGCTTCCGCGCTTACCGCATTGCAAAAACCGTACCCTTCTGCGAAAGACGGGTATATATACCGGCAAATAAGCCTTCCTGCCATCACCGCGTTATATACCGATTTATGGCAGTTCCTTGCTATAAGTATCTCATCACCGGGATGCGTTAACGCCAGTATCGCACTTATTATCCCGACGGTGCTTCCGTTTATCAGAAAATGCGTCTCCTCCGCCCCGTAAAGAGCTGCCGCATACCTTTCTGACTCTAAAATGACTCCCGAGGCGTCATGAAGGTTATCCATCCCTTCCGTCTCGGTAATATCATACTTAAGTATCTCTCCTAAGAATGTATCTTTATTTTCCTTATGTCCCGGCATATGGCACGAAAGGTCTCCCCGGTCCGCATGATCCTTAAGTGCCTCACATAATCTCTTCAATCCTTTAATACCCTGTGATCTACCTGCTTAAGAAATACTTATCAGTGACCTGATGATTCCTTTCATCAAGAGTGCTTTTGTATTCCTCGAGCAGATGATCGTACCTTCCGGTATTTATGCCTATAACGGCATCCAGCCTGTCTTTATCCCATATAGGACCTCTTGTGATAAGCTTTATGATCTCATAATATTCCCTGATGCTGTCATTCTCTATAACATCATCTCCGTACATTACGGTTTCTGCATAACCTACCGGAGCCTCTCTCCACATATGTCCGATCCGCCAGTTATCCTCCCTTACGGCAGGAAGCTTGGAAAGGAAAGGATCTCCGAGTGCATACAGATCATTTAAGTAAATGTCCGAATTGTAATAGATGGATATTCCCGGTACCATTGCAAGCATTCCGGCAGAATAACCCGCTTCCCTCATTTCATCTATACCCTGCTCGTTCCATGCCTCCCTTATCACCATATTTCCTGTCCTTAAGTATGACAGAGCATTGTTATACAGGCTTGTGTATTTAAAGTACCCGGCCCGTTCATCCGAAATATGCGAATTGCCTGTCCCATAAAGGTGCTGGTCCATTATGGGCCTCATTGAGAACGACAGGATGATACCTGCAATGACCGCAGCAAAATAAACCTTAAACAGCTTTTTCCTTACAGGATATCCTGTACCATCGTAATTTACTGCCCACAATATGCCTGTAAGGGAGATAAGGAACAATACCGTATAATGCCTTCCTACCATAAAGTCGCCTCCGATATATGTTACATAGGCCATATACAGGAGAACCCCCGCCATGCACATTGTATAACTGGTGTTTTTAATTGCAATTATCGCTATTACCGCAACTATCGGAACAATGAGGAGTACCGGATCAAAGCACATGGAAGTAATAAAGTACTGAACTCCCCTTATGAGATATTCCCTAAGTGGTATTGCCGTTCCCAGCTTAACATAAGCCGTGTTTGGAAACGGAAAACCGAAATAAATGATGGAAAAGACCTCCCAGCCGATAAACGGAAAAAGTCCCGCGATCGCTATGAACACTGCCTTTATGAACGGTACTTCATCCCTTTTAAAGAGATATGAATATACCGCCATCGGTACAAACATGAGCACCGCATCCATTCTTGTCATAGCGATGAGGGATATAAGCAGCGCTATAAAAAACAGTTGTTTTGTATTGTATTTTTCATTTTTCAAATACAGCTTCAAAAACAATGCCGCCAGGAAAAACAGCATAGGATTCTCAAGTCCGCTCGTTGTATAGCTTATAAAAACGGCACTGCCAGCAAGTGTTAAAAAAGCAATCGTTATCTGAATGCGTCCCCTGCAGAAATCCTTAACCAGAGTGACATACGCCGCCGTTGAAAACGCAATACATATAAGAAGAGACACAACGAACATATTACGGAATATAAAGTACCCACAGGCAATGACAAGAGTGAACAGCGGACACGAAGACGCACTGGCTCTTTCTCCTATGTTATAAACAAATCCGTTTCCCTCAACAAGGTGCTTGGCCATGACGTATGCATGATATGCGTCATCGCTCTGCCATGCCAGGGCTGTGATCAAAAGCACAAATATAACTGTTGTTATTATTATATAAACCCTTGTTTTATCCTGCTTTTTGTCAGGCTTCATCCTGCTTCTCCTTAAGCATGACATACTTCTCGTTTCCTTTAAGCTTAAACAAAAGCCTCAGTGCTTCGGTTACCGATTTAAACTTGATGCTTGACTTTGATCCTATATAATTGATCGGTACTTCTACAGTATTCAGCTTCCTGCAGTAAAACCTCATCTCTGTCTGGTACATATGACCCCTTGACATGAATGCATCAAGGTTCATGTTTTCAAGAACTTCCCTCTTAAATGCTTCAAATCCGCTCGTCATATCTTTAAGCCTGGTCCCCAGTACCAGATTTGCAAGGATCGTTCCGCCGGAGCTTAAGAAACGCCGGTAGAGCGGCTGATTGGTAATATCGCCGCCGGGAATAAAGCGCGAACCCCAAACGCAGTCATATCCCTCGTCAAGCTTTTCTAAAAACTGAGGGATCTCCCGCGGAAGATGGGAACCGCCGCCATCCATTTCTATTATCTGCTCCGCCCCGTCCTTAAGTGCCATTTTAAACCCATACAAATAGCAGGTAATGACTCCCCTGGATTCTTTGTGGAATATGAGCTTGATCCTCTCATATTTCTTCTCCATTTCCCTGATTATCTCTTCGGTCCTGTCCTTGCTGTAAGCATCTATGACCGGATATACATAGAGATTATCGTACGGAAGCTCCATTATCTGCTTAAGTACGCCCTCCATCGTTGTTTCTTCGTTGGCTACGGGCATTACGATTATTGTTTTTTTCATCTATCAACCTCAAATATATCTTTATTTACAAAGCCTGTCGGCCAGTTCAATCCCCAGTGATACGACAACATCGGAATTATAATGCTGCCATTCACCCCATCTGCCGAGGCCGTAAACCTTCTTTTCTTCCGCCTTCTTAAGCAGTTTTTTCATTATTTCCTGCTTACCGACGGTATTTAAAGGATATGCATATTTATTTATGAAATATCTGCTTTCGTCCCTGCCTTTTGTTTCAAATCTCGTAAGGTTTGTCTCAGTCCAACAGCCCTTTGAACCCGGACAGAAATTGTGCCTTACCAGGATCCTGTGATATGAAAGGTCCGGATCAGGATAATAAATCCAGTGCGCTTTCGTATCAAGCTTCTCATCCGTGTATTCTATAACAGTTGAACTGTACTTTAGCTTTCCTATATCCTCAATTGATTCCCTGTCAAATCCTAGTATTTCCTTAATATCCGTCCATGGTATGGTGGTCACGATATTTTCGGCCGTATATGTATCGTTTACCGTCAGGGTATCAAGGTTCAGCTTATCAACGCTTATATTATACTTTATCCTGTCCCCCAGCTTCTCAGCCAGCCTAAGCCACAGTTCACCGTAGCCGTATTCCTTTGGATAGTAAAACCTCGCATGCCCCGGCTGGGTACCGTAAGCTTTCTTTTCAAGGCAGCTTATAAGTGTTTCTTCAAATGATACATTGGGAAGCTTATTAAGCCAGTAAGTACCAAGTTCATTAAGGTTTTCACCGAACATCTTTCTGTTATAAGGGATCATATAGTCTTCGGCGATCTTATCCCCTAACTTCCAATATATCCAATCTACAAACTTTTCCGGCATTTCAAGCCCTAAATTACACCCTGCGACAGCTATTGACTTAAGATATTCGACCTGATCTTTTAAGCTTAACTGCCATATGTTGGCTTCAATCGGGCTGTTTATGGTATTTCCGTTTACTACTATCCTTGAATCACGTTCATATTCATCCCACATTTCCTTTGGCATGAAAGGAAACAGGAAATCAAGGACCTTTGGATTCCTTACATCCAGGAAATGTCCTCCTCCGATATCAAGGGGAGCACCGTCAACTTCCCTGCTCCTGCACAATCCTCCGGCCTCATTTTCTTTTTCTATCACCAGAAAATCATCTATTCCGTTTTGAAGCAGCCGGTTGGCAAAAGTCAAACCTGCAGGACCTGCTCCGAGTATCAGATATTTCATCCCTACAGATACTCCTTAATAATCGCTTTTCAAACTTTACATAATCCATTACATTATACCCGTAAAGGCGCTAAACATCAAGTTTTCTGCTTTATTTCGGGTATAGTGGGTAATCAAAATCAAAAAAAAGCAACCCGGGAATACCGAATTGCTTCTGCGTAGCGGGGGATGGATTTGAACCATCGACCTTCGGGTTATGAGCCCGACGAGCTTCCAGACTGCTCCACCCCGCGATAATAAATGGGCGGAGGTGGATTCGAACCACCGAAGGCGTTGCCAGCAGATTTACAGTCTGTCCCCTTTGGCCACTCGGGAATCCGCCCATTTTTAATTTTGAACCGACGTTTCCATCGGTAAAGCCGATGATCGGACTCGAACCGATAACCTGCTGATTACAAATCAGCTGCTCTGCCAATTGAGCCACATCGGCATGCCTCGCATGCCGATGTGGCGATACGAGGAAATCTTTGATTTCCGAGTCGAGCTTACTCGACAATAATCAAGTGGGGCCTATAGGGCTCGAACCTATGACCCTCTGCTTGTAAGGCAGATGCTCTCCCAGCTGAGCTAAGACCCCATTTAACGACCCAGATCGGACTCGAACCGACGACCTCCGCCGTGACAGGGCGGCGCTCTAACCAACTGAGCCACTAGGCCGTAGAAGGTATTTGTACCTTCAAAACCAAACACTGAAACTCATCCAAACCAATCCATTGGTCAAGCCTTCGACCGATTAGTAACATTCAGCTTAATGCATTACTGCACTTACACCTATGACCTATCTACCTTGTCGTCTTCAAGGGGTCTTATCAATGAGGGATATCTCATCTTGAGGGGG
>JAILJC010000065.1 GCA_024694965.1 Lachnospiraceae bacterium | reverse complement strand
ATAGCCCTCTGCTTGGTCTTGCTTCGGATGGGGTTTACATTGCCCGGTACGTTACCGCACCGACGGTGGTCTCTTACACCGCCATTTCACCCTTACCTGCTAAGCAGGCGGTATCATTTCTGTTGCACTATCCTTAGAGTCACCTCCACCGGACGTTATCCGGCATCCTGCCCTGTGAAGCCCGGACTTTCCTCCCGAGCCTTACGGCTCCGGCGATTGTTCATCCCACTCATATTCACTTGTATTCTATTCCGAAAACGCTCTTACATGCAAGCATGACGATCGTTTCCGTAATCCGTCTTTCATCGAATAATAACCTTTTGCTACACGTTAAATATCGATCCCCCTATAAACTCCCTCATAAGAGAATTCTTCGGGACGTCTTCACATGTGAAGCTTACGAAATAATCAAGGAACTTAAGAAGGCGTTTTGCTTCCAGGTACTCGGGATCGTCCTTCTCGATCGCAAAAAGCAGCGGCTCGGCGAACTGCTTAAGTACAGCCAGCTCATATATGAGTGCCGAATTAAACATCGCATCTGCGCTCTCCTGGAACGGGAAGATATTCTCCTCTTCGCCCTTCCTTACCGACTGCCACATCGCAAGTGTTCCCGATGCGGATGTACCCCTTGTCCTGTTATCCCTTACCATACGCCTTAAGAGCCTTGTATCGGTTGTTGAAATACGGTTATGTTCATCAACATTAAGCGATGTAAGGGCGCTTATGTATATCTTATATTTACTTTCTGCAGGCAGAGCATATGACATCTTTTCGTTAAGTCCGTGGATACCTTCAAGAACAAGTACATCTTCCTTTTCTAGATGCATATAATCGCCGCGGTACTCACGCTGTCCCAATTTGAAATTAAAGGTAGGGAGCTCAACCGTTTCGCCGGAAAGCAGCCTCTTCATGTCATTGTTAAAGCCTTCCACATCCATGGCTCCGAGGCACTCAAAATCATACTTTCCGTTTTCGTCAAGCGGAGTATCCTCACGGTTCTTAAAATAGTTATCAAGCGCGATCGGATGAGGCACAAGGCCCTTGGCCCTAAGCTGGATGCTGAGCCTGTGCGAGAAGCTCGTCTTACCCGATGAAGAAGGTCCTGCGATCATAATGAACTTAACATCCTTACGACCTGCTATTTCGGTTGCGATCTCAGCTATCTTTGCTTCCTGCAATGCTTCGGAAACAAGAACAAGATCCTCAACCTTACCCTGGCAGATCTTATCGTTTAATGCACCGACGGTTTCCATGTCAAGCGATATACCCCAGTTGGTTGATTCCTTCATCGTGTTGAACAGCTTATCCTGCGGTATAAACGGAGGAACAGCATCGGGTGCTTTCCTTGCGGGAAGCTGGATTATAAATCCTTCATCATAGGGATACAGTTCATATAACTTAACATACCCTGTACTCGGGCACATATAACCATAATAATAATCATAAAATCCGTCTATCGAATAAACATTGACCTTAGAAGCGCGGCGGTATTTAAACAGCCTCTCCTTATCCTTCATGCCCTCGCTTGCAAAAAGCTTTATTGCATCATCAAGATCATATGATTCCTTAATAATCGGGATGTCTGCATTAACGATCTCGTCCATGCGGTTCTTGACCTTGCACAGAAAATCACGGTCTACCTTAACACCGCCTGCGATGCTAACATAGATGCCCTTTCCTATCGCAAATTCAACCTTGATCTTTTCAAGGGCTTCAACACCTGCAACATCACGTATCGCCTTTATCATTATAAAGGTGGCGGTACGCCTGTATGTCTTGTAACCGGTCCTGTCCTTTACGGTCTTAAACGCAGCCTCACAGTCATCGTTTATCTTTTTGTTAAGCTCACGAAGCTTACCGCCTGCACGTACCAGTACGATACGAGCATCGTAATCCTTCTGGAAGTCCTTCGCTACCGCCTCGAATGTACTTCCTCCCGGGTATTCCTTAACTACTTCGCCTACTGTGACGTTAACTGATTTTTTTGCCATACCTTTTCTCCTTATAGTATTACAAATGGTTCGATGTCGCGGTGGGTGTATACCGCGAGATCCGGGAAGTTCCTCTTAAGGTAATCCTTAAGGTATTCAATAAATATCTTTTCGATACCGTAGTGTCCGGCATCTATCACCATAAGGCCCTGTGCTACGCTGTCGAGACCTTCATGGTGTTCAATATCGCCCGTTATATATACGTCTGCTCCGGCTTTTACCGCATCTCCGATCATGCTCCTGCCCGAACCCGGACAGATGGCAGCCGTCTCAAGTTCGGCACCAAGATCACCGTATACCCTGACATGTTTAAGTCCGAAGCGGCTCTTTACATATTCGGCACATTCCTTAAGAGTCATTACCGCGGGGAGCCTTCCAACCCTTCCGAAGCCTTCCTTTGCGATGTCATCCTCATAGGTAACGGACAAAACACTGCGTTTTTTAAGCCCTATCTTATCGGCAGCTTCATCAGCCATACCCATTACGTCGAAGTTGGTATGCATTGCATAATAACTGATGTCATGCCTTGCAAGCCTAAGTACCCGACGTGTTATGAAATCATCGGAATTGACCTTTTTGATCGCTTTGAATATAAGGGGATGATGGGTGATGAGCATGTCCGCCTGAACCTTAAGAGCGCTCTCTATCACTTCATCCGTGGGGTCTACCGCAACATAAACCTTGCGGACTTCCTTATCCTTTCTTCCGACGATAAGGCCTACGTTATCCCACTGCTCTGCATAGCTAACGGGAGACAGCTCTTCAAGCGAATTCATGATGCTGCTGCATTTCATAACACCCCTCCAGATTATTTAATAACACGTTCTATTGTTACGGGATTGGTCCCTTCACAGAATTCAAGAGCGTTATTTATTGTTTCAAGCTCCTTTTGTACCTTTGCAAGGCCTTCATCAACCCTGTCGGTTGAAGGAGCTTTATCAAGTTCGGCCTTTACTGCTTCAAGCCTCTCACGCTCACTTAACAGAAACATCCTGAGCACCGGATGTTCTTCCTTGAGCAGAATGCATCCGAACTTGTAATATATGTCCTCTTTAAGGGACATATCCCCATGAACTGTTTTCATCATGGGATAAAACTTACTGTCTTCGTATACTATATCTTCACTGATTATCCTGTAACCGTTGTCCTCAAGGAAATGCCGTACGTACTCAACCTCTGACTGGGGCTGCAATATGACTTCCTTAACCCTTGAAAGCACTTCCTTACCGCGTGTCATTATATCGGTCATGAGCCTGCCGCCCATTCCGGCCATTACGACACAGCCTGCTTCACCGTTCTTTAGTTCATCAAGCCCGTCTGATAAACGAAGCTCAATATCATCATTAAGTCCTGCCGCCCATACGTGCTCCCTAGCGCGCTCAAGAGGGCCTTTATTTATATCCATCGCTATGACATGCGGTGATATACCCTCCTTAATGAGATGGATCGCAAGGTATCCGTGATCGCATCCCACATCGGCCACGGTAAGGCCGGGAGTGATAAGCATTTCAACTGCTTTTAAACGTTCTGACAGCGGCAAAGTAATCTCCTTGTTAATCCAGGTAATCCTTAAGCTTACGGCTCCTGCTGGGATGGCGGAGCTTCCTTAAAGCCTTGGCCTCGATCTGCCTTATACGCTCACGGGTAACGTTGAATTCCTTACCTACTTCTTCAAGTGTCCTTGCCCTTCCGTCATCAAGTCCGAACCGCAGGCGCAGTACCTTCTGCTCCCTGTCGGTAAGTGTACCGAGCACCTCGACAAGCTGCTCCTTTAGCAATGTAAACGCTGCCGCATCGGCGGGTACCGGAACGTTGTCATCCTGAATGAAATCACCAAGGTGTGAATCTTCCTCTTCACCTATGGGTGTTTCAAGCGAAACGGGCTCCTGTGATATCTTAAGGATCTCGCGTACCCTCTCAACCGGAAGGTTCATCTCCGCAGCTATCTCCTCGGCGGTTGCTTCACGGCCGAGTTCCTGAAGGAGCTGACGGCTGACCCTTATGAGCTTATTTATCGTCTCAACCATATGTACAGGGATCCTGATAGTCCTTGCCTGATCCGCGATAGCACGCGTTATGGCCTGACGTATCCACCATGTTGCATATGTTGAAAACTTATATCCCTTTTTGTAATCGAACTTCTCGACAGCCTTGATAAGGCCCAGGTTACCTTCCTGGATAAGGTCAAGGAACAGCATTCCTCTTCCTACATACCTCTTGGCAATGCTGACAACAAGACGCAGGTTGGCTTCGGCCAGACGCTTCTTGGCTTCCTCACCGTCTTCGCCGCCCTTTTCCATCTTCCTTGCAAGCTCGATCTCCTCCTCTGCGGAAAGCAGGGGAACTTTACCGATCTCCTTAAGGTACATCCTGACGGGATCCTCGATACTGACACCGTCGGGCACTGACAGATCGATGTTCTCAACATCCACCTCGTCCTCTTCCGACAGGATCACTTCCTCATCGGGCTCATCTTCCTCCTCCGTTATTTTAAGGATATCGACGCCATTCTGTTCCAGATAGTCCGTTATTTTATCCATCTGGTCTTCCTGGATCTCCATGTCGGCAAAGAAAGCTGCGATCTCCTGACTCTCGAGAACGTTCTTCTTCTTTTTTGCCTTCTGCATCAGCGATTTCAGCTTTTCGTCTATCTTCTGCTGAAGCTGTGCCTCGTCGATCTGTTCAAATTCCTTTTCGCTCATGATTCCTCCTACTCACTCACTGATTACAATCCTAAGTCCTTTTAATTCGTTGAGTGTTTTTTTATTTTCCAAAGCAAGATTGATTCTGTTTATATCTGCAGGGTCGCCCAGCTTAGCCTGCATTTCAAAGCTGTGTTCCTTAACCTTTATCAGTATATCTTTAAAGGCCTTCTCCTTTTCGGCCTTTGTATTGAGCTTTTCAAGCTTTGTACTGAAAAGGCTTCCCACTTCGCTCTGTTCTTCCTCATTGGTAAACATGCTTATGATGCCTGCGGGATTGGCGGTACCCTGTTTTATCTGATCAAAAAGTATTCCGGCTACCGTCTTAATTATATCCTCGTCAAAGTCATCCTCATTTAAGTATTTATCAACCTGTCCGTATAGCTCAGGTTCCTCGCACAGCCATGTTAGGAGCAGCTTCTGAGCCTTCCTTATGCCGCTGTCTGAATCCTTCTTGGCCGATGACACAAGTGACCTTGGCCGTTCATACTCCGGGATCCCCTCGCCCTTTGCTGCGAGCTTGCCCATCAGCTTACGCATGCTTTCTATATTTATACGATACTTGGTACATATTGCCTCAAGGTAGTTATCCCTTTCGATCGCATCCTCGAACTTAAGGAGCTTCCTTGCGACTTCATTTGTGAACCTTGTACGCCCATCGGGGTCGTTTAGATCGTAGTCACCCTCAAGTATCCTTATCTCATAGTAAAATGAGTTTTCGGCGTTCTTAAGCCGTATTTCCAACTCCTCACTTCCCAGGTTCTTAATGAACTCATCCGGGTCTTTGTAAGGACTTAAATTAATTACTTTTGTCGAAACACCTGCCCCACGCAGTATCGGAATCGCCCTAAGGTTTGCCTTGGTGCCCGCTCCGTCGTTGTCATAGCACAGCAGGACATTCGATGTATATCTTTTAAGCAGGTTAACGTGTCCGGAAGTCAGCGCAGTTCCAAGCGCTCCGACCGCCTGATCAAAGCCCGCCTGATGAAGAGCTATTACATCCATATATCCTTCACAGACAATAATGTTGTCTTTACGTGAAGTCCTTGCGTGATTGAGTCCGTAAAGATTACGGCCCTTGTCAAACACCATAGTCTCGGGGGAATTAAGGTACTTTGGTTCTCCCTGTCCCATCACACGTCCGCCGAAGGCGATAACGCGGTGATTGACATCCATTATCGGGAAAATCGCACGGTTCCAGAACATATCGGTCATGCCTTCGCGTTCATTCATATAGAAGATGTGCATCTCCTTTAAAACGCTGTCATCATAACCCTTTGACTTAAGGTAGCGGTACATCAGGTTGCGGCCTGTTACCGCATACCCCAGACCGAATTTGTTCATCGTATCATCGGAAAGGCCGCGGTCCTTAAAATACTCATATGCCCGCTTCCCGGCTTCGGACCTTAACTGGAAGTAATAGTACTTCCCCGCTTCCTTATATGCCTCAAGTATCCTGGCCTTTAAGTTATCACGTTCCCTTGCTTCCTTCGTATATTTGATCTCGGGAAGAGTCACCCCCGCTCTTTCGGCAAGCAGCTTTAATGCCTCCTGAAACGTGTAGTTCTCGTATTCCATTACGAAGGTGATAACATTGCCGCTTTTTCCGCAGCCGAAGCATTTATACATCTGCTTTGAACGGCTTACCGAAAAGGATGCTGTCTTTTCGTTATGGAAAGGGCAAAGACCGACATGATTGCTCCCCTTCTTTTGTAAGCGTACATACGATGAGATGACATCAACTATATCATTTCTCGCACGCACTTCCTCAACGAGGTTATCAGGATAATACATAATTCAGTCCTTCCACGAATCCGGCATGTATAAGTCATTGAATACCGCGATGGCAAAGCGGTCGGACATCGATGATATATAGTCACATGCCACACGCTCCAGACTTTCTCCTCGTTCTTCCATCAGCATCTGGTATTCATGAGGCATTTCATGGTTGTTTTTGTAGTAATACTCATACAGGTTCTCGACCAGGCGCTCGGCCTTTATCTCCTCACCCTTGGCCTTGGGATTCTGATACACGTTTGTGAACATGAAGGCACGAAGTTCCAGCATTGCCTGTCCTATCTCGTCACTCATCCGTATATCGTCTATGTCCTGGCTTGTAGTGATAATATCATGTATAAAACGGTCAAGCCGCTGTGTTGTGGTTTCACCCAGGGTATTTCGCAGTTCCTTCGGTATATCATCCTCACATAATATGCGGCCCCTTATGGCATCGTCCATGTCATGATGGATGTATGCTATCTTATCGGAAAGCCTTACAATCTTTCCTTCAAGAGTCGAAGGCGTACTGCTCGTCTGGTGATTAAGGATACCGTCCCTTACCTCCCAGGTAAGGTTAAGGCCCTTCCCTTCCTTTTCAAGGACTTCAACAACACGTTTGCTCTGTACATTATGTTTAAAGCCCGCAGGACAAACCCTGTCAAGCGCACGCTCACCGGCATGTCCGAACGGTGTATGCCCAAGGTCATGCCCCAAAGCGATCGCTTCGACCAGGTCCTCGTTAAGCCTAAGGGCCTTGGCTATCGTCCTTGCATTCTGGGAAACCTCCAGGGTATGTGTAAGCCTTGTCCTGTAGTGATCTCCCTCGGGTGTTAAGAAGACCTGGGTTTTATCCTTGAGCCGCCTGAACGACTTGGAATGCAGGATCCTGTCACGGTCCCGCTGAAAAACAGGCCGTATATCGCACTCATCCTCAGGGACCTCGCGTCCCCTTGTATTAACGGATAACGTAGCGCACGGCCTTAAGTATTCCTTCTCCCTTTGTTCGAGCATTTCACGTATTGTCATTTTCGTACCTCAAAATTACGCCTAATGTTAATATTCTACACATTTCCTTAAATTCCTTTTTTTATTTTTTTATCTTGACACAGGCGCGATAAAGACCTAAAATATACGAGTGTGCGAGCGCAAGTCCGTGTCCTTTGCGATCGCACCTGGGAGATACGTTCATTCGATATCTTACGTCAGGTAAGAGGAGGTGTGAAGATGGCTAATATTAAATCAGCTAAGAAGAGGATTCTTGTTATCGAGACCAAGACCGAGCGCAACAAAGCTGCAAAGTCAAGGGTTAAGACCTTCGTTAAAAAAGTATACGCTGCTATCGAAGCTAACGATAAAGCTGCTGCGGATGTAGCTCTTAAGGATGCTATTTCCGAGATCGGCAAGGCTGCTTCCAAGGGAATCTATCATAAGAGCACTGCTTCAAGGAAGATATCCCGTTTAACCAAGGCTGTTAACAAGATTGCATAAATATATCAATAAATAAAGAACCCGGTCGATACCGTCATGTCGACCGGGTTCTTTTATTTACTTAAAATGATCTACTGGTTTTCGTTAAGTCCCATGACTCCGGGCTCCCGCTTTCTCTGGAAGCCCGTATCCTCCTCTTCATCCGGTACATCAAGGTCACGTATCTTACCCGTAACCGTCCTCGGATCGATCTCCTTAGGCTTTTCTTCTATAACGATATCCATTATCTGATCGGTAATGCTTCCGACATTTTTGTTTTCATGCACGGCAAGCTCGGCTCCCAAATCAAAGAGCTGCTCTGTAGGACTCTTGCGCTTTCTGATATCCGTGGGCATGGCCCTTTTTATTTCTTCACGGACGGCCTGATCTTCGCGCTCTATCTGCTCGATGTGCTCCCTTATCGCATTAATGGTGCGCTCCTGCTCCCTTTCCTTGCGTGTAGTACTTTCTTCACGCTTATCCGTATCATCTTCGGGAAGCGGGATCTTATCCATGATGTCATCTGCAGGTTTTTCTAATACTTCCCTTGCTTCGAGTTCATCTTCCACTCTCTTTGGCTCGCTGGGCTCGGGCTTCTTAAGCACGGTAGGCTCCTTGAGTTTCTTGGGAGCATAGCTCTCGGATGAAAAATCAAGGTTCTTCGGAAGCTTATCCGTTATGCCGCGATGCGGACTGGGCGGAAGCTTATCCCTTGCATCCTTTGCATTCTTTGCCTTGGGCTTGACTGTATTTTCATACTCCGTATCGGAAACGGCCTTCTCGCTTATCTTACGGACTACAGAGCCCTGAGAGTTACCCTGTTGCTTATCATCCGTATCCTCAGCTTCGTACACTCCTGTATCGGGAATATCATCCGCTGTGATACGTATGGTATTGTCCCTCTCGAACGGGAACTCGATGTTCCATGCATTCCTTATGCTGTCCATGAGCTGCATCATCCTTATTATCTCGGTATGAGGCATCTCGGGGCATTCAAGCTTCCCTTCGCGGATAGCACGCATTACGGACATTACTTCGTATTCATATCCCGTTATCTGTGTGGGTGCCGTGTACTCGGCTACTATCTTGCGCTCTAAGTTAAACACCCTTAACATTTCGTAATTGTTTATGTTTTCTATCTCGATGTATCCGTTTGTTCCGTTTATAAGGCCGCGCCTGTCTGTCTGCGCGAGCATAGTAACATACAATGACGCCATACGTCCGTCACGGTAGGTTAACATGATGTTTTCCTGCGCATCAACGCCTGAATCAAGCTTTACGCAGTTAGCCGCGATGCTGTCTATGGAATCACCGAATACCATCGATGCAAAATTCAATACATATACACCAAGATCGAGCAGTGCTCCGCCCGCAAGCTCGGGACGCACAAGACGCGATTTATTGATGAGCGGATAACCTAAGTTTGCCGATAATGATGTCGGGTTTCCGATTATTCCCGACTTAAGTACTTTATTTATAAGCCCGCGCATCGGCATGTATCTTGTCCACATGGCTTCCGCAAGCAGCAGCCCGCGTTCGCGTGCCAGCCTTAACACTTCCTCGGCCTGCTTAGCATTTGCGCAGAACGCCTTCTCGCACAGCACATGCTTGCCGTGGTTTAAACTCATCCTTATATGCTCGTAATGGTGGGAATGAGGCGTTGCTATATATACCAGTTCGACATACGGATCGCTCAGCATATCGGCATATGAACCGTATGCCTTTTCAAAACCGTATTTGTCGGCAAATGCCCTCGCACGCTTAACATCACGTGATGCAATAGCGTAGCATTCAGTTCCCTTTAACTGCTGTAATGTTGTGGCCATGGTCCCGGCAATATTACCGGCTCCTATTATACCTATCTTCATACGCTGCCCTATTTCTTTAACTTGACTGTATTGTTGCTGACCGTCATCTTGTCCATATCATTTATGAACTGTGAAAACTTGGAGTACTTGTAACTCCTTATGTTGAAACTGGGTATCTTCTTTTCGATCTTCTGCTTAAGCTCCGGCAAACTCATCGTCTTCTTGGGAGCCTTGGAAAGAATGTCGATCACCAGCCTCTGTATCTGATCCCTGGTTATATCGCTTTCCGCTATATCAACATATATTGTTTTTCCGTTCGAAGTAAGATTCAGGCTCTTGAAGCTTTCAAGGAACTTCGAAAGCTTTGAATAACCGTAATTACGCACGTCAAAATCGGCATGCCTGTTGCTTATCTTGTTTCCGAGCTCACCGACCGTTGTGTCCTTATCATTAGCATCATTATCGGTGATAATCTTAAGTATCGTCTCCTCGATATCCTCGCGTGAAGTATCGCCCTCCTGGGTCTCCTCTGCAGCCAGAACTTCAAGGTATTTAAACATCGTACAGGATGCCCTGAAGGCTTCGACCGTCTTCTGCTCACCCATTCCGATAACAAGCATTCCTGCTTCCCGGAGTCGTGCCGCGAGACGTGTAAAATCACTGTCGCTGCTTACCAGGCAGAACCCGTCAACCTTACCCGAATAAAGGATATCCATCGCATCTATTATCATTGCTGAATCGGTTGAGTTTTTCCCCTGCGTATAGCTGTACTGCTGGACCGGAGTGATCGAATTCTTAAGTACCACTTCCTTCCAACCCGAAGTGGACGGATTGGTCCAGTCACCGTACGCTCTTTTATATGTCGCTATGCCGTAATTTGACAGCTCATCAAGGATGAACTTTATGTATCTTATGGAAATGTTTTCGGCATCTATAAGGACCGCCAATCGTCTGTCGTTTTCCATATTATTTTTCCTTTATTCTTGATACAAATTGGTCCGTTGTCTGTCGACAACTCTCGCAATTTTACAACCATTCACAATCCGCAAATTCACTTCGTGAATTGCTGCTTGTTCATGTTTGTTAAGTCCTCAAAGTCAAGCATACTCCCATGCAAGCATCCCGTACGCTTAACTTTTCGTCCTTTTATCAAGCATTTTTTCATAAAACTCCGGATTCGACTTTTTCATCGATACCGGTTTGTGGTCGGCATTTAAAAAGCAGTGGCTTGTATGTCCGACCGTGCAGAGTTCACCGGTACTTTCAAGGTACACTTTATAGGACACTATCATCTTGATACCGTTAAACTTCTCTATCTCGACTTCTATCCGTGCGGTATCACCGTAGTGCATCATCTTCCTGTACTCGCACTCAACGGTGAGCACGGGGCTTATAATGCCTTCATGCTCAAGGCGCGCGTATGCATAGCCTTTATCGTCCATAAACGCTGTACGCGCCTCCTCAAACCAGCGTATGTAGTTTGAGTGATGGATCACGCCCATCTGGTCCGATTCATAATATTGTGTTTTGTGGATATATGTATACATATAGTACCTCCTGCGAGCCGATGGTGTCATGGGGACGGTTCTTTTGCCACCTCAAAAACAGGTGGCAAAAGAACCGTCCCCATGACACCATCGGCACCACAGATCAATGTTTGGGGATCAGTTTATCCTTACCACCCATATATGGTCTTAATACTTCGGGGATGTTGACACTGCCGTCTGCGTTTAAGTTATTCTCAAGGAAGGCGATGAGCATACGCGGCGGTGCCACAACAGTGTTGTTAAGTGTATGCGCAAAGTACTTGCCGTCCTTGCCGTTTACCCTTATCTTAAGCCTTCTTGCCTGAGCGTCTCCGAGGTTAGAGCAGCTGCCCACTTCGAAGTACTTCTTCTGCCTGGGGCTCCATGCCTCGACATCGAATGATTTAACCTTAAGGTCCGCAAGGTCACCCGAGCAGCACTCAAGAGTACGTACAGGGATATCCATGGAACGGAACAGGTCGACCGTGTTCTGCCAGAGCTTATCAAACCACATGGGTGATTCTTCGGGCTTGCAAACAACGATCATCTCCTGCTTCTCAAACTGATGTATCCTGTACACGCCGCGCTCCTCAATGCCGTGTGCACCCTTTTCCTTACGGAAGCAGGGTGAGTAGCTTGTGAGCGTCCTGGGAAGTGAATCCTCCTCAACTATCGTATCTATGAACTTACCTATCATAGAGTGCTCGCTGGTACCGATAAGATAAAGGTCCTCACCCTCGATCTTATACATCATCGCATCCATCTCTGCGAAGCTCATTACGCCCGTAACAACATTGCTGCGGATCATGAAAGGAGGTACGCAGTATGTAAAGCCGCGGTCGATCATGAAGTCACGTGCATATGAAATAACCGCCGAATGAAGCCTTGCGATATCTCCCATCAGGTAATAGAATCCGTTGCCCGCAACCTTGCCTGCGGCATCAAGGTCGATGCCGTCAAACCTCTCCATGATCTCGGTATGGTAAGGTATCTCGAAATCCGGTACTACGGGATCGCCGTACTTTGTTACTTCGACATTCTCAGAATCATCCTTGCCGATAGGTACCGAAGGATCGATGATATTCGGGATCGTCATCATGATCTTTAATACCTTCTCGGACAGCTCGCCCTCCAAGGCTTCAAGCTCTGCAAGACGTGCGGAATTGGCGTTTACCTGCTTCTTAAGCTCCTCGGCCTCTTCCTTCTTGCCCTGGCCCATGAGTGCGCCGATCTGCTTGCTTATCTTGTTGCGGTTCGAGCGAAGGTCATCGGCCTCCTGCTTCGCCGCACGCGACTGCTTGTCAAGCTCTATGACTTCATCCACGAGCGGAAGCTTTTCCTCCTGGAATTTGTTTTTAAGATTCTGTTTTACGATGTCGGGATTCTCCCTGACGAATTTCATGTCAAGCATGTTGATTCTCCTATTCTCTGTTTATTGAGCC